>JAUVKO010000272.1 GCA_030596225.1 Fidelibacterota bacterium | reverse complement strand
GCAGAGACCGATATTTCACCCTGATCCACTTGTTCCATTCCGGCCAGGATTTTCAATAAGGTAGATTTACCGGCACCAATTGGCCCTACCAGGCCAATGCGTTCTCCAATATGGAAATTTGCTGATAGATCTTTGAATAGCAGGGTGTTGCTATATGATTTATTTATGTTTTGAGTAGATATGAGTACGCTTGGTGGCATTGGTCTGAGATACTTTCCAGATTACAGAGTTTGCTTGAGTAACTGATAAAGATCGGGACTACGTTTAATATAAAATACATCACCAAGAACCATTACGTCTGACAGAAGCTGTTGTCGTTTTTCCTGAATGGCCTTGCGCAAGTTTGAATTATTTCCAGGGTTCAATAATATCATAAAAAAATCCAGATCATGGATTTCACCCAGCTGTTTTCCCAGATTATTGCTTAGGACCAGGGGATGATCTAAGGCCTCCTGTTCATCACTAAAAATGAGGCGCAATTGATACCAAAGTTGCTTAGTCATTTTGCGCCAGGTATGGACAATATTACTCTCCGAATTCACTCTGACATTTTCCAGAGCTTTTGTACCTGACTCGAAAGAATGTTTGATCCCTTGAAATATTTGATTGGGTGAAAGATCCAAAGCACTGGTGTTGAGCTGTTCAGTGAACTCTGTTAAAAGAGTTTGCATGGTTTTTATTATGGAAGGTTCCGGGTATTGCTTGAGATAAAATGGGTTTTGGCGGAGCATTGTTTCTAATTCAGGGTCTTTGAGGTTTGTTGAAGAATCGGTGATGGCATGATAAATATCCAGATTAATCTGAGCATCACGATAAGAAGCCAAGAAACGACTCACTTTTTTTACGCTGCGGTTCAGACCTGGTGGTGATCCAGATTGCAATTTGAGCAATGCTCTCAAAAATTTTGTCCGCTTACGGATGCCATGAATGGAGAGGCTGGATTCCGTTTCAATCTTTATAAGGAATTCCTGAATTTCTGTTATTAGGGAATTCATCTTTTCAGGTATAGGCAACATGACATCAATATAAGCAGTGACTCTGCTGATGCTATTAGTTGGATTATTTCATGAAAAAAGGATATCTGGTTTCTCTGTATTATTTATGGACAATCAACTGAACAAAACTACATTTCTGCCATAACGAATACAGGAGGCAAAATATGAAAAAGCTACGGCTGGCACTTATCATTATAATCATATTGGTCATTACTTTAGTTGCCTGGTTAAAATACTTCTACCTGAAGGGTCCTCTGGCTCTCCATGAGGGTGAATTGAATATGTCTCAGCTCTCAGCTCCTGTAAACGTTTATACGGATGAGTTTGGCGTCCCCCACGTCTATGCTGAGAACGAAGAAGACCTTTTCTTTGCAGTTGGTTATTTACAGGCTTCAGAACGACTGTACAAAATGGACATCATCGCTCGGGTAGTGGAGGGGCGAATGGCGGAGGTTTTTGGTCCTGATCTTATCGAGGATGATAAATATTTGCGCGTCTGGGGCTTTCATCGTATCGCAAAAAATGTGGTCAAAACCATGTCGCCTGAAACACGTGAACTCCTGAACCGCAGTCTGGAAGGTATCAACACCTATATTGATGAACATGCAGATGATCTTCCGGTAGAGTTCAAGATCGCCGGTCATCAACCACTACACTGGACGCTTGAACATATCGTTGGTTATGCTCGGCTTATGGGGCATGATCTATGTCTGGCCTGGATGCCGGAAGTGATTTTTGGAGGCGTACTGGATAAACTGGGAGATGAAAAAGCTCGTGAGCTTTACCCTGTTTATCCCGATACTAAGCCCTACATCGTGCCCCAAACCCCCGAAAATTTCAGCGAAGTCGCTGAATTCATGTTTGAGAGTGAAAAAAGAATTCGTGAGATCACCGGAGCCGTTGGTTCACATATTGGCAGTAATAGTTGGGTCCTCAGTGGGGCAATGACAAAAAGTGGAAAACCGATCCTGGCCAACGATCCTCACCTGGGATATTCTCAACCACCGGTGTGGTATGAAATGCATCTGGTTGGTGGACGATTTGATGTTGCCGGTGTGACCTTTGCTGGCGTTCCTTTGGTAATCTTGGGTCAGAACCAACACTATGCCTGGGGCTTTACCAATGTCATGGTAGATGATACTGATTTCTATGTTGAAGTGACTGATGATGAACATCCGAATCAGTATTTCCATGATGGAAAATGGCGCGATATGACCATTCACGAAGAGTCTATTGCAGTAAAAGGCGAAGAAGCTGTGATCTATAAGGTGAGAGAGACCCATCATGGTCCCATCATCAACGATGTCCATCAGATTTTACAGAAGAATAAGTCAGCACCAATTGCCATGTCCTGGGTGGGGAATTACATCACCAACGAAGTAGAAGCCTTTTTTGGGTTAAATCTAGCCACCAACTGGGATGAATTCTCAGCAGCAACAAAAAAATTCTGGATTCCCGGTCAAAACATGATCTATGCGGACCTGGAGGGCAACATAGGCTGGCGACCTGCAGTGGCTTTGCCTTTACGAGCACAAGGAACCGGTTTAGTGCCTTTGCCCGGTGACGATCCACAGTGGGATTGGCAGGGTTTTGTTCCCTTTGAAGAAATGCCTTACCAGCTTAATCCGGAACAGGGCTATATCGCCACGGCTAATAACAAGACCATTGGCGATGAGTTCCCTTATTATATTAGTGCCTATTGGGAACCACCGGCTCGGGCCAATCGCATCAATGAACTGCTAGGGATTCCGGATAAACAGTATTCGGTTAAAGAC
>JAUVKO010000273.1 GCA_030596225.1 Fidelibacterota bacterium | reverse complement strand
CTATGCACTTGTAAACTGAGTGCATCAACCGCTTTTATGGAATCATACTGTTTTGAGATCTCAAGCAGTTCGATCATGCTATGATTCCTTGTTTAGCATTCAGAAGGGCTTTGTCCCTCGTCCCTCGACTTAGGTCTTCGCCTTACGGCTACGCCCCCACAAGCCGCTCGGGATGACGGCTCTTGGGTATTATACCAAGGAGTCACACTGAGTCCACTTGCCTTGCCGAAGCTTGTCTTCCTGAGCCTGCCTGCCTGGTCGTAGTCCGCGTAGGACGTAGACTGGTCGAAGGATAGAGCGTAGGCTGGTCGAACTACGACCTGAAGCATACCCAATGTTACAAAATTATAAATCGTGCCCATAAACTAAGAACAAATCACTCTCAAGAATTTCCGTTTCCCGGCTTTCACTACAAATTCTCCGGCCTGATCAAACAGATAGAATTCATCACTGCTCTTGACACCGTCAATGCTTATGGCGTTTTGCTTGATCAATCTGCGAATCTCACCTTTACTGGCAAACATTCCGCTCTGATCAAGTGCGGATAACAGAGTTTCCCCATCTGCTGCAAGGGTCAGTTCCGGCATTTCATCAGGAATGTCTTTTTTGATGAACAATTTGTCAAAAGCCTCCTGGGCAGCATCTCCGGCAGCTTCATCATAATAGACCTTCACCAATTCACGACCTAAAAGACGCTTGAAATCCCGTGGGTTTTCCCCGGCAACCATCTTTATCTGGATCTCCTTGATCTTGTCTATGGAAAGATTGGTTGTGAGGGTGAGATATTTGATGATCATCTCATCAGGAATAGAAAGTATTTTGCCAAACATTTCAGCAGGTGAATCTGAAAAACCAATGTAATTATCATAACTTTTGGACATCTTTTCAACACCATCAGTGCCTTCCAGAAGTGGAACTGTCATAATAATTTGGGGATCCTGACCCACCTTCTTCTGTAGTTCACGACCCATAAGCAGATTGAATAGCTGATCGGTACCACCTAACTCAACATCTGATCGAAGATGCACAGAATCCTGTGCCTGAGCCAGGGGATATAGAAATTCATGAACGGAAATGGGTGTGCCACCCTTATATCGCTTCGAAAAATCATCCCTTTCCAGCATTTGGGCAATGGTAACCTGAGCAGCGAGTTGAATGATTTCAGAAAAGTTCATGGCATTCAACCAATCTGAATTATGAACAAGCTCCAATCGATCCTGATCCAACACTACCGAAGCTTGCTCGAGATAGGACTTGCCATATTCCCGGGCTTCCTCAAGGCTGATGCTGGGCCGGGTCTTATTCCGACCGGTTGGATCACCAATGGATGCAGTGAAATCACCAATGATGAGTATAGCTTGATGTCCAAGATCTTGGAATTGGCGCAGTTTACGCAGGACAACCGCATGACCAATATGCAGATCCGGACGGCTGGGATCAGCGCCCAGCTTAACGCGAAGTGGCTTATTGTTTTTAATTGCTTCAGTAAGTTTTCGCTCAAGATCTTCAGGTGATACAAAGTCTTCCGTACCACGGGATAGTAGATCGATCTGTTCTTTGATAGGTGGAAATTTCACAACAGGTCTCCGAATTATTTAGCGGCGATATTTACGCGCTCTGTCCATCTCTCTGTCAGCATCACGCTTCAGAGATGTTTGACGCTTATCGCGAATGTTCTTGCCCTTGGCAAGCCCCAGTTCAACTTTCAATACACCATTCTTAAAATAGAGTGCCAGAGGTAAAAGGGTATAACCTTTGGCCTCAATAAGATGGCTGAATTTTCTGATTTCGCGTTTATGCATGAGCAAAAGCCTGGGACGGGTTGTATCATGTTGATCATAGTCATTGGCCGTTTCCCAGGGGGCGATATGCAGATTCAATAAGGAAAAGCTGCCTCTGAGCACTCGTGCATAGGCATCTCCCATATTGACTTTTCCGGCGCGAATTGATTTCACCTCGGTGCCCTGTAAAGAGAGCCCGGCCTCGATCTTCTCAATGATCTCATACTCATAAAAGGCACGTTTATTACGCAGGATCATTTTTATATGGCTTTGTTTATTCACGCGGAAAATTTATTCCACCCTCAAGTGATAACAACCCTGCATTTTCAATTATCCATATTTCAAGTATGAAATAAAAACGTGTTCTCATCACTATTAATGCCTTGGTGAAAGCGGAATAAGGGGTTATAATTAAAGTAATGGTTCAAGTGATAAACAAGGAATTCAGATAGGGCGATATGGTCATGCCTAGGGAAGCCATCAAAAAGCTATACTATTCAATTGGTGAAGTCAGTGAAGCAACTGACTTAAAGCAATACGTTTTACGCTATTGGGAATCTGAATTCCCCCAGTTGTCTCCTGCCAAGAACCGGGCCGGGAACCGCACCTATCGTGAAAAAGATATTGAGCTGGTTCATTTCATTAAAACCTTGCTCTATGAGAAAAAATACACCATTGAGGGTGCCCGTCAAAAGTTGAAAGAACTTCAGGAAAATGGACAGGCACTTAATATTTCCAGTCTGGATGAACCGGTTGTGGTCCCATCCCCTGCTGCCTTAGCGCCCAAGCCTGTTGAAACACCTGTGTCAGCTGCTCCTTCTGTTAAATCTTCCGGTCTGGATGCTGATCGATACAGGACTTTCCTGCAAAATCTCCGCACTCAGCTCAAAGAGCTGGTTGATCTCATCGATTCTTAAGATTTCTTTTCCAAATACAATGCTTTGCTTGATTAGGGGGACTTCAATCCTTTAATTAGGCCGCT
>JAUVKO010000240.1 GCA_030596225.1 Fidelibacterota bacterium | reverse complement strand
AATTTCTTCATCTTTTACCGTTTTACTTCACTTAATATTTTATCCATAGCCATGGCTATGCAGAAAACATTAAGATCGTAAAAGCACTAAAATATTTTGAAGTTAATAGACACTTTAGAACTGCAATTGGTATAATTTAGTTGTTGCTCCACCCCACCTAGAACTGGTTTTAGTTTAACCTGTTTTCAATGAGCAGTGCGAATCAAACAGGTTTCATAAAGTTCTAAAACCAGTTTTAACCATCACTTAGTTCAGTCGGAAATTGCTATCCGGCAACCTGTTTCCCCAGAACTTGAAAACGGGCAAAAGTAAAACAATATACTAATGGCGATACAGAGCCTTTGGATAGATATAGTTATTACCAACTTTCACCTGGTAGATCTCTCCTGCATCATCAAATATAAAAACCACCAGCTCCCCATTACCGTTATCACCAATCATGCGGAAAGTATGTTTACCCTCAGGGCTTAATTCAACAAGCTCACTACCAGGATCATCTTCAGGAGGGAAACTGAATGTGTTCATAAAGAGTTGTTGATCGATGATCATTACCTCAGTATCAAAATACCAGGGGTCGGTATAGGTGCCGGTATACTGTTTCCAGGCAGAATCAAATTCAATATCAGAAGTATCATCAGGAGCGTATTGACTCAAAATCACCGGCCCCATAAAATCAAGAATATGACGGGCCAGATAGCTTGGCTCACCATCATCAGAATTTGTAAAGACGATCACGCCAACCTTATCCTCTGGAATAAACATGACCTGGGTGCGGTTTCCGGCAACCCACCCACCATGTCCATTCACGGATTTGCCGGATCTTTGCCAGGTTGCCCAACCCAAACCCCAGCCATTGGACCAACTGGGGCGCAACCATTGCACTCGGTGCATTTCATTCAGGGAACTTCCTCGAAGGACTGCTGCTGAGCTATTGTCATCAACCCTGAATTGCAGGCTGACATATCGCGACAGATCTGTCATGGTCGTTGCGATACTGGCAGCAGGAGTGATTCCTTTGGTATCAGTATATTCTAGAATTGCATGGGATACACCTTCCAGGCGGTGAGAATAGGGTGTGACCAGTTGTTGTTGATATTCTGAATCAGGGATAACAGAACTTGAGTGCATACCCAGAGGGTCAAAAATATATGTTTGGATATACTCGGCATAAGGCATCCCTGATACAACACTGACGATTTCCCCGGCTAAAGCTAAACCCAGATTAGAATATTTAAATTTCGTTGCCGGGGGATAGATGGTTTCCTGGCTTGCAATACTGGCTTTTATCTGATCCATTGTTGGGAATTCATGATCAGTCCAATATGGGAAGGCTGCTTCCCGGGGAAGACCAGATGTGTGGGTTAGCAGTTGTCGAATCGTAATAGCGGGTTGATCAGGAAATTTCTGTTTAATATTGAACCAGGGTAAATACGCTTTGACCGGATCATCAAGGCGCAGTTTCCCGGCATCACGTAATTGCATCAGGGCTGTTGCCGTAAATGTTTTGGTGATGGAGGCAATTCGAAATGCCGATTCGTCCTGGAGTGTGATCGATTTCTCAAGATTAGCAAAACCGAAACTTTCAGAATAGATCAACTCCTGATCATATATAAGACCAACACTAATGCCGGGTATACTACGATATTCCTGTTGGGCCTTGATCCATATTTCCAGTAATTTCAGCTGGGGTTCGATTAACTCCAGTCGGGAGTCATTTTTACTCATGGAAAAGCTGTTAGCAACAAACAAGAGCAGCATGACAATACGGACTAAACTATGGTATTTCATAAAACCCTCTTTAGTTTTTTGATCTTAATCTAAAAAGTCAAAAATGATCCTGGTTAATTTTAAAAACTCATCTGGCGCAAGCTGTTCAGGCCGCAGGCTCAGATCAAATTGATCAGCTACGTATGTTTTGTCAATCAATAGGGACTTCAAACTATTTCGCAGGGTCTTACGGCGCTGATTAAAAGCAGTTCGAACCACCTGTCGTAGGTGGGGTTCCAGAATAGTGGAAACTTTTCTCTCATCTTCAAAACTGAAACGTACAAAACAGGAATCAACATCAGGAATCGGATAGAAAATGTTACGACTGATATCGAAAAGATACTCTGTTTTTGCAAAAAGGGCTGCATAGACTGACAGAATTCCATACTGTTTAGATCCATGTGATGCAACCAGCCGTTTCCCGACTTCTTTTTGCATGAGGAAATGGACATCTGTGATTTGCTTATGGTGTTCAAAAGCCTGGAGGATCAGACCGGAGGTGATATAGTAGGGGATATTCCCCATGAGACGAAAAGTCCCCATTTCTTGTGGAGGTGACCATTTTAGGAAATCGCTATACTCACATGAAAACGAAGGAAAATCAGCACCAATGGGCTTCAGATATTCACTCATTCTTTCGTCGATCTCTATGGCATGCAGTCTCTTTACATGAGGGGCAAAGAGCTTGGTCAGAGCACCGGTTCCGGGTCCGATCTCAACCATTGTATCTCCCGGTTGAGGATTCACGGTTCGGACAAGCTTATCCAGAAATGCAGGATCAGTAATAAAATTCTGCCCCCACTTTTTAAAAGTGCGTATATTTGGTCTTAAACCCATGTTAATGTGACCATTGGTGGGGGTCGATATATTCTGTAGAAGCACAATGCATTGTGTCTTTAGCTTTCGATATTGAAAAACAATTTTGCATTACGTGTTGTCGTTTTGGCTATGTCCTCAACTGAAATTTCACGAAGTGCCGCAATCTTTTTGGCAATATGTGGTAGATACATGGGTTCATTGGGGCGTTTACCTCGATGTGGAACAGGGGTCAGGAAAGGGCTGTCTGTTTCCAGCATAAGGCGATCCAGGGGCATACGAGCAGCTACGTCCTGGACGGCCTCATTCTTTTTAAAGGTTACCGTTCCGGTAAAAGAGATATGATAACCTTTATCTAGAAGGGGCTTGGCAATATTCCAACCAGCTGGCCAGCAATGAAAAACTCCTTTTGTATTGCCATGTTCCAGCACCTGCTGCATAACATCCTGATCAGCGTCACGATTATGAATAATGGCTGGTTTTCCGGTAGCCAGAGCCAAGTCTAGATGATCCCGAAAAAAGATTTTCTGTAAGTCTGGAGGTGTATCATCCCAGTAATAATCCAGACCGGTTTCCCCTACAGCAACAGCCCGAGGATGCTCAAGCATATCTAAAATATGATTCTCCCAGTTATCGGGTGCTTTTGCACAATCATTGGGATGGATTCCAACAGCGGCATAGACCTGAGGATACTTTTCAGCCAGCTGAATGGCAATCTCTGAAGTTGGAATATCGATCCCGATAACAACAAGTTTGCTGATACCCTGCTGTTCTGCTGTCTCAAGGACTTCACCTGCCCGATCCAGCAGGGGTTGAATATTAAGGTGGCAGTGAGTATCTATTAAATTCATGTTAGGTAGCGGAAAAACCTTGCAAAAGTTCTAAACCTTCGCAAGGTTAATCAATCTATCGAACTCTGGATCCTGCTTCCACATCTTTCAGGGGGATCAGTGGTGAAACGGTTAATCCATCATC
>JAUVKO010000145.1 GCA_030596225.1 Fidelibacterota bacterium | reverse complement strand
TTGCACTAAATTTCTGCATATTTTCCCGTTTTAGTGCACTTAAAATTTTCACCATAGCTACCGCTATGCTTCTAATTGTGAAGCTTCTAAAACGAAAAAATATTTTGGACTTATAGTGCACCTTTGAAATACAATTGGTATAAAGTGGTTGTGTCATGCTGAGCCCGTCGAAGCATCTTGATCCTTAAGCACAATACTGATGGCATAAAGGTATAGGGTATACGGCTGAAATCGGAAACTTGTCGAATCAGGACATGGGTAACACTTTAGCTAAAGATATAGATTATTTTGCATTTCTCTTTTCACCTTTATAGGGTAAAAATGAGACTGTTTCTAAATCCATCATAGTTATTCAGCTCAGTATTTTTGCGATCCCACTTCCAGGTAATCATCGATCTGATGGGCAACTTCTTTAATGAGCTTGGTCCGTTCTCTGTGTTCTAAAAAGGCACTTTTGAATCCACTGATGATGAAATCCTTAAAATCCAACATGTTGAAGTTAAAGGTCTTGTACGCCAGCATATATTCATCAACCAGGGATACACCACTAATAAGGCGATTATCCGTATTCAAACTGATCCTTAAACCGTAATCGTGGTAGAATTTTACAGGATGATTCTCAATTTTATCCAATGAACCGGTTTGGTAGTTGCTGGTTAAGCAGACCTCCAGACAAATACGGTGATCATTGATATAATTCATGAGATCGCCATCTTCCCGTAAGCGGGTTCCGTGTCCGATCCGATTCGCACCACAATAGTGAATGGCTTGATGGATCGAAGCAGGACCGTAAGCCTCTCCGGCATGGAGAGTCACGTTTACATTATTATTTCTGATGAGATAAAAGGCTTCAAGATGGTCTTTGGCCGGGAAATTCTCTTCTACTCCGGCCAGATCGTAACCCACAACCCCGCGGTATTTATAGGCGATTGCTAACTCTGCTAACAGAATAGAACTTTCAATGGAAAAGTTGCGGATTCCGCAAATAATGACACCGGTGCTGATATTGAAATCCTTTTCAGCACGATGGAGACCGGCAATAACTGCATCGAGGGATTCCATGGGGGTCATCCCGCGGTCCTGGTGCAGAATAGGGGAGTACCTGACCTCAAGGTGTCTGACATTTTCTGCAGCTGCATCCTGAGCTAGTTCAAAAGCTGCTCTGTTCAAAGCCTCAGGAGTTTGCAACACGGCCAGAGTGATCTGGAATTTCTCGATATATTCCTCAAGACTTTTAACCTTGTTCCGAACAGTAACCGCTTTGATCAACTCATCGCGATCGTTTGATGGCAGTTCAACTTTATCCTTTTGAGCCAGATCTAGAATAGTGTCAATTCGCAGGGATCCATCAAGGTGGCAATGGAGTTCCGGTTTTGGTAGTTCCAGCAGAAAATCTCTTCTTACAGGTTTCATCAATTTACTCCAGCTTCGGTTTTATCGCTTTTGAGGGTAATCAAAAACCAGACAGCAATGGCAACAATGAGAATAGAACCTAACCAGCCAAAACCGCTGAAAGTTGGCCACCAGTCTTTGTTTGCAGTAAGGAAAATTGGTAAGGCGACAAAGATGCCCATCAAAGCTTCACCGGTGATCATTCCGGCAGCCAACAGCAATCCCTTTTTCCGGGTCGTTTTAGTGGCACCCATTTTATCACCCAAATGAGCGAGCATACCACCCACAAAAATGGGGGTCGAAAGTGAAATGGGCAGGTAGATTCCTACTGCGACAGCTAGAACTGGGATTCTGAAATCAGAACCAATTCGTTCCTGGCGAATATCCAAACCAATGATGATCATACCGAGAATTGCTCCAGATATGACCATATCCCAAGGCAGGTTGCCTTGGAAAACACCTTCGGCCACCGCTTTCATAAGGGTCGCCTGAGGTGCGGAAAGTGTGGGAGAACCGATGGTATAGGCTGTATGCAGGATATCCAGGACCAGACCGAGCACAATAGCAGCACTCAATACACCAATTACCTGCATGACTTGCTGTTTCCAGGGTGTGGCTCCAACAATGTGACCGGTTTTCAGATCCTGAAGGTTATCCCCGCCAATAGCCGCAGCGTTGCAAACTACAGCACCGACCATGATGGCTGCTGCAGCACCCTGAAGGGAGCCGGAACCAAGAATTGCCAGAAGCAGAAGAGAGGCAAAGAGCACGGTTGCGACGGTTACACCTGAGATGGGATTGTTTGAGGAACCCACAACACCAGCCATGTAGGCTGCCACAGCGGAAAAGAAAAACCCAAAGACCATCATGATAATGGTGATCAAAAATGCCAGCTGAAAAGTTGGCAGGATATCGTTATAGATCATGAAAACCGGAATCATCAGGATCAGCAGGGCGATTCCGACATATTTTATTGGGATATCATTTTCTTCACGTTTCAGGATTTCACCATTCTGGGTTTTGCTATAGGCTTTTAAGCTGGATTGGATCCCGACCATGAGTGGTTTGAATAATTTTATCAGTGACCAAACGCCCCCTACAACCATGGCACCAACACCTAAATAGCGGATCTCGGTATCCCAGATCGTGTTAGCGGCATCCAGAGCATTTCCCTCAAAGCCATAAATTGACGTATAAATAGGTATGGCAATAAACCAGGAGATCACACCACCGGAGAAAACCAGAATACTGATATTTCTACCTACGATGTAACCGACTGAGATCAAAGCCGGTGAAAGATCCATTCCAAAACCGAAAACAGAGCGACCAAAATGAGTTGCCCCTTCCAGCGCTGAATGCCATAAAGCGAAACCTTGTTGTCCCAGTTTCATTATCGCAGCAGTAATACTGGCAAGTGTCAACAATTTTAAGCCACCTTGAACGTTATCTTCGACAGAATTTTCACTGGCATGTCCAGCCCGCAATACGGCTGCTGTAGCTATTCCTTCAGGATAGGTGAGCTTGGCTTCCACGATCAAGGCACGACGCAAGGGGATTGTGAACAGGACACCGATCAAACCGCCAACACTGGCGATCTTGGCAACCTCTAAATAGTTAAAAGTTTCCCAGTAACCCATAAGCAGCAAGGCCGGGATGGTAAAGATGACTCCTGCAGCCAGCGATTCTCCCGCTGATGCTGCTGTCTGAACAATATTGTCTTCAAGAATGTTATGTTTCTTAAACAGGCTCAAAACACCCATACTGATAACTGCAGCAGGGATGGAGGCAGAGGCTGTCATTCCAGCAAAAAGACCCAGGTAGGCATTGGCGCCGGCCAGGACCATTGATAATAGTATTCCAAGAAAAACTGCTTTGATAGTGATTTCGGGTAATGGCTTACTCACGATGTCCCTTTCCGATTTGAATTAGCAGGAAAGATAAGGGAGATTGAAAATGGGGAAAGTGCTTTTTGGAAGTGGTGTTTCCCTTTTTGTTAGCTACTGATTATCAGGGGAGAGTGGAGATGTCATTCTGGACAGGCTCAGCTCAGCATGACACAATCACAGTAATCCGCAAGATATTTAGCCTGAGTTGATCACCTAGGTCAGCAGTTAAGGAGAAAGTGTCTCCCTGAGCTGCGTCGAAGGGCAAAAAGACAGTTTCTCCAGTCTCTCACTATCCTTGTTTCCTGAAGTAAGCAGTTGCCAATTCGGGCAATTCTTCAATTCTTCCCTCTATCAGGGCGAGCTTTTTAGCTCTTCGCCAGCCTTTGACTTGCTTTTCAAAAGCAATCGCATCATTTACTTCGGCGAATTCTTTAGAATAGCTCAGTTCAACGGGCCTTCTTCTAAAAGTATAAGCTTTAGGATCAAACCCAGCCTGATGCTCGTAAACACGCTCGTCGAGATTATTCGTTACTCCCGTATAATAGGTGCTATCCGAACATTTCAGGATATAGACAAAATATGTTTTCATGTTAGCTTGGTATATCTGCTAAATTTATAAATGGTGTCTACCCTTCGACGGAGCTCAGGGTGACACAATTGGATTATGTGCTCAGGGATCAAGATGCTTCCCCCTCGTCCCTCGCACTTCGCACTTCGACTTGGGTCTTCGCCCTACGGCTACGCCCCCACAAGCCGCTCAGTGTGACGGCTCGGGATGACTATGCCCTTCCATCCCAATTTCAAGTTCCCAGTTTCTATCCTATACCTTTATACCATCAGGATTATGCCAAAGGATCAAGATCCTTCCCCTTCGATAAACTCAGGGTCAGGATGACCCCATGCTAAGGGTCTCGAAGTAGGTCTGCCATTTCAGTGAGATCTCATGCTCAGGCAGGAAAAAAGTGTGTCGAACTCCACTTACTCCAATGGAGATGGCATTGGAATAATCCATAGTGAAGATGGTGATGTTGCCCAAATTCCATGAATCAAGAATCTCAGTTTGACGTGCCAGGATAAAGCGCTGATCAGTGAGAAGTAACAGCAGGTCGTCATGCAACTCGGGACCATTCTCATCCAGGTATTTATCGATACGAACATTTAGGAACATATGTTCATCGTCAGCAAGGGCAGGGGCAGGATCAATTTTTGGTGAAGATGCATGTGTGTTGGCATTGATATCACCGATCCAGGAAACGAGCGTATGGGTTTTGGATGAATCAATATCCGTCAAAGTATAATCACGGGCTACAGACCAGCGCGATTTACAATGCAGACACCTGATCTGATCTCCTGAAACGACCTCAATCGTATTATGAGCATGGCATTTGCAGCAAGCCCATAGGAAATTATCCAGCCCATTAGCGATAGTGTTAGTTTTAACCCTGCTGAATGTTTTAGAGAAACTGAAAATGTCCTTCTGTATCTGATGCTCAAGATCGTCCAAATTAGCTTGATCCTTAACCATGATCATAGGCTTGAAGGTCGCAGTTACCTGCCCCCGGCGTCGATTGGGCGCCCAACGCGGCCATATTTCATAAGCACCCTCCAGATAAACGGGCAGGATCGGGACCTTGCAGCGCTGGATCAATTTCAAGGTTTCCTTTAAAATGGGCAGAGGAGAGCCATCGATGGAACGTCCCCCTTCCGGGAAGATACCAACGACCTGGCCCTTGTTCACCATGCGGATCATGGTGCGAATTGATTTCAGGTCCTGACGATGTCGCCGCATGGGAAAAGTTCCGATCCCTTTGAGCAGAAAGCGGGTCAATGGGGTGGTAAACACATCTGCTGTTGTGACGAATTTCAGTTCAAAAGGAAGAAAGATCCCGAATAAAAAGGAATCCAGATAACTTTCGTGGTTAGCGACAACCAGGAATGGCTTTGTGTGTGGAATATGCTCAGTGCCTTTTACATTGATCTTATACAAATTTCGCAGTACGATCATCCCAAATAGCCAGATCAATTGGGGTAATAATTTGACCGAGCGATTTTCAGGAATATGCATTTTCCAAAAAAAGAAGGGTATGCTTTGTTGATAGTCTGAATATTGCTCACCAAGTGACCTTAGTAATTGCCTTTCCTGATAAACTAGTGATAGTAAGTATAACAATGTCAGCCCCAGCCAAATGGAAGCACTAATGACTGAAAGACCACCGTGGAATGTTAAAATACCAAATTGATAGATGGAGAAAAACCAGAAGAAAGGATGACGTGTTCTGGCATAGAAACTTATGTCCACCAGTCGGGTCACCTTATTTGAGAGGTGCAAATTGCCATCACCAAAGCGCAGGATCAGCAGGTCGGAGACAATGATCCCCAGCAGTCCGCCAATAATAAATACTGATGCCAGGATCATATTGATCAAATCAATATCCTGTTTTGGGAAAAAGTTGAATGGTATTGTGAGAATGAGTGGCAGATAAGTTAATTTGATAAATAACCCCTGAAGATTACTCATGCTTTTCCACCGCTTTCCCATGGAGCCATATTAACCGAAATTCAACAGAGTGGATATAAATTTAACAGTCACA
>JAUVKO010000206.1 GCA_030596225.1 Fidelibacterota bacterium | reverse complement strand
TGGCAATGGACTCAAAGAAAAAGACATAGTTCTGGATGTTGTAAAGCGCCTGGGTAAGTTAATTGAGACCCGAACAGATATTGAGGTCGTCTATACCCGGAAGACCGATGTATTCATCCCTCTGTGGGAACGAACCAAGATAGCCAATGAAGCCGGTGGTAAGGTTTTCCTAAGTATTCATGTAAATGCCAATAAAAATAAAAGGGCTTCAGGCTTTGAAACCTATTTATTGCGGCCAGGTAAAACAGATGCTGCTGTGGCAGTTGCTGAGATGGAAAATGCGGTAATTAAACTTGAAAAAAGTTCGGATCGTTACAATAAATTAAGTGCTGAGCAGCTCATTCTGGCAACCATGGCTCAAAGTTCCTTCATGCAGCAGAGTGAGACTTTAGCTGACCTGGTACAGAGTGAATTTGATAAGAAGTTGGTGGGTCAAAACAGAGGAGTTAAACAGGCTGGCTTTATTGTTCTCATTGGAGCCTCTATGCCAAATGTTCTGATTGAGCTGGGCTTCATTTCCAATAAAAACGATGCCAGGAAATTAGGTCAAGCTGCTTATCGTCAAAAAGCAGCAGAAGCTATTTTCCAAGCAATGATGAAATATAAGACTCGCCATGAAAAGTTATTATCTCCATGAGTAATTTGAATTCAACACAGGCAATTGGTGTATTTGATTCCGGTTTAGGAGGAATCTCCGTCGTTCGCGCTTTAATTGATCTATTGCCACATGAACATTTGATATACTTTGGCGATACAGCACGAGTTCCTTATGGATCTAAATCAAAAGAAACAGTCATCCGATTTGCGCATCAGATATCCTCTTTTCTTCTGGAAAAACAGGTTAAGATGATTGTTGTTGCCTGTAATACGGCATCTTCAGTGGCTCTTGAGAGCCTTCAGCAAAAATTCGATATTCCCATTGTCGGTATGATTGATCCTGGTTCTCAGGCCGCTGTCAGGACTTCGCATAATCAACGGATCGGGGTGATAGGAACTGATTCTACAATTCGCTCAGGCGCCTATCGATCAGCTATCCGGGCTTTGAACCCTGACATACAGGTAATGGATCAGTCCTGTCCTTTGTTGGTTCCTTTGGTTGAGGAGGATTGGCCCCATGATCAGGTTGTTCAGCAAGTGCTGCAGAGCTATCTGAAAATATTTGAGAATGATAAACCGGGTTCCTTGATCCTGGGATGTACCCATTACCCTTATTTAAAATCTGCCATCCAGGAAGTTATTGGCAATGAAGTTTGTCTCGTGGATTCTGGTGAAGCAGCAGCAGCTGAAGTGCAGACTGTTCTTGCAGACCGGGGCTTACTGAACCCTGAGACCGGTGATCCAGGGCGACACAAATTTTTTGTATCTGATTTTCCGCAAAAATTTGAAGAAACTGCATCACGCTTTCTTGGACTGCCTCTGGAGAATTTGTTCAAGGTCGAATTGGAAGTTCTGGAATCATACAAATAGGTAATCTGTAACTATTAATCAGGCGGATATTTTGCGTTGATGATACAAAATACTAACTGTTCAAGATTGGCTTAGAGACTCTGCATGATCCAAAGTAATAATAAAGAGTCTTTGGAAAGGATCAAGATGCTTCGACGGGCTCAGCATGACACTAGCTGTATTTTTTGGGGTTAAGATTTATCCCCCGCATCTTGCGGGGTATCCATCGCCTGCCAGGCGAAGTCCGATTTGGACTGGTAGCTTTTTAACTATCGTAGCTTTGGCGTAGATGGATTGCCGCACTCTCCCTGATCGCTCGCGAAGATTTTCAAGCATATGCACTCAGATTCAAAATCTGTATTTGATTATATTTTCGGTTTAACCGTTCCCGGTGTTAAGCTGGAATTGTCCCGGGTGGAAGATTTCATGACTCTTCTTGGTAAACCTTACCAAGCCTATCCGGTTATTCATATTGCCGGTACGAATGGCAAAGGTTCCACTGCAGCCATGTTGGCTGCAATACTCAATGCTTACGGATTTAAAACAGGACTATTTACATCACCCCACCTGGTGAGACCAAATGAGAGAATTCGGATTGCCGAAACCCTGATTCCCGACAGCTTTATCATTGAGAAGGTTGAATCCTGGCGTTCCCACATAAACAAATTGGGCATTACATTCTTTGAAGTTCTCACAGCTCTGGGTATGGTCTATTTTCAAGAACAGAGCGTAGAGTATGCGGTCATTGAAACCGGCCTTGGTGGGAGACTTGATGCGACCAACGTGGTTGATCCGATTGCCAGCGTTATTACGGCTGTGTCTATGGATCACGAGAATATTCTAGGGGACAGCATTGAGCGGATTGCAACTGAAAAAGCCGGGATCATAAAAGTTGGTCGACCCGTGGTCTTAGGAAAGAATTCGCCACAGGTTCGTCATGTCATAGAACAGAGATGTGAACAACAAAACACTCATTGTGTTTATGTTCCAGATACTGTCAAAATCGAAAGTGTGGCTATTACTGGAACTACACAATTAGTCAGGATCGTCCTGGGGGATCAGCTTATAGATGTCACACTTCCGCTCTTAGGGCTTCATCAAATCGAGAATTTTACAAATGTGCTGGTGACACTTGATCAATTAGGTTTTGAATTAGATTCTGAGAAAATCCAAAGTGGACTTGATGAGATGCAATGGAGGGGACGAATACAAGCACTTCAGGTCGATCCACTTGTGCTTTATGATGTAGCCCATAATCCTGAAGGTTTGGAGCGTCTGCTTGAATCACTCAGACAAGCTTCATTGGAAAGTAGCATCTTGATTGCGGCTTTTAATGCCAGAAAGAATATTCAAACCATGCTTGATTTACTGAAGACTTGGCAAGGTCCCATTCTGTATACTCTCTTTGAAGGGCATTCAGCTATAACACATGATATGCTGACTGATCAGGGAGTTGATCCTACACTGATATCTCATACTCTTGAAAACGCCTATGTCCGAGCTGTGGAGCTGAAGAGCAGTGAGAATCAGGCAATTTGTTTCTTTGGCAGCCATTATTTGGCTAACTCTCTCTTTGAATTATTTGATCTCAATTAATCGTGAATCTGCAGAACGGGGCTTTTTATCCGCAGACTACTGGAGGAATAAAAAGTTAGATTTTTAATTGACAAGGTATGGGGTAGGTTTAAATTCCTGTCGCATTCAAAAACTGATATGCGGATTCAAACTCCCGGACAAATATTTTTTTACAACAAATTTAATAACAATATCAATCACAAAAGAACAGGTTTATTTCAATGAGTTATACCATTAGCCAACTTCAAAAGATGAAGTTAAAAGAATTAGCCGATATTGCCCAGGAACTGGCTGTTCCTGCCATAACGGGCCAGAAGAAGATGGAGTTGGTTGAAGCCATCATAGAAGCACAGACGGAAAGCGCAGGGATGATGTTTTCCAAAGGAGTTTTGGAGATCCTACCGGATGGTTATGGCTTTCTGAGAGATGAGGATAATAATTATCTTGCCGGTGCACATGACATCTATGTATCGCCTTCCCAAATAAAGCGGTTTGGTCTACGCACGGGTCAAGTCATTTGGGGGCAGGTCCGCCCTCCTAAGGATAATGAACGATATTTTGCTTTACTTAAGATAGAGGCGATTAACTACCAGAATCCGGAAGAAGGTCGCATTGTTCCCCGGTTTGATACCCTTATCCCATTGTATCCGGATGATAAGTTAATCATGGAGCGAGGTCCCAAGAGCTATTCCATGAGAGTTATGGATCTATTAAGCCCCGTCGGCAAGGGGCAGCGTGGTCTCATCGTGGCTCAACCCAAAACGGGTAAAACGATTCTACTTCAGGATATTGCCAATTCAGTTATACGCAACCATCCTGATGTTACTCTGATCGTTCTACTTATCGATGAGCGACCGGAAGAGGTGACGGATATGCGCCGTATGGTGGCTTCTGAAGTGATTGCATCAACTTTTGATGAACCGCCGGAGCGTCATGTGCAGGTAGCCGATATGGTCTTGAATAAAGCCAAATGTATGGTCGAATTTGGTAAAGACGTCGTTATTCTGCTAGATAGTCTAACACGTTTGGCTCGGGCGCATAACGCAGTCATTCCTCATAGTGGGAAGATTCTTTCCGGTGGAATTGATTCAAATGCACTTCATCGGCCAAAACGATTTTTCGGAGCTGCCAGGAATGT
>JAUVKO010000104.1 GCA_030596225.1 Fidelibacterota bacterium | reverse complement strand
CATGATTCAACAATCAGAGTTTTAGTCTTTGATATCAACGCTAATAGTATTCCGCCAGGTCATGGGCCAATATGTACCATTCATTATTCCATTCCCGGCTCAGTCAGTGATGAAATCATTGATCTTGAATTTTTTGAAGATATAGAGGCAGACCCACCATTCCTCTTAACTACTGTTGACCCTGATGCAAATGTCATGCTCACGGACTGGAAAAATGGGTATTTAATTGTTGGTGGGATTGATGAACCGAAGGAACTTCCAAGTGAATTTGCCCTTACTCAAAATTATCCCAACCCCTTCAATCCAACGACGACTATTGAGTATAGTGTATCTGAAGCATCAGAGATTAGCGTAAGCATCTACAATCTTCTGGGTCAGGAGATTCATACACTGATCAGCGCTGAGCATCAACCCGGTTTCTACACCACGATGTGGAATGGTTTGAATAAGAATGGTGCTCAAGTTGAGTCAGGAATTTATCTCTATAGAATGAGCAGCACGGCTGGTTTCAACACGACGAAGAAGCTCGTTTTACTAAAATAATTTCAATAAAATGGGTTTATCCAGAAAGCCTCGATCAGTACAGGGGCTTTTTGTTGTATCAGCCTGCTCCCAGTCTATCTTTCGACGCTTTTTTTATCCCAACAAAGGCTTATTGCATTTGTCGGATTAACCACGGCGTAGTCACAGACGAAGCCGGGTAGTATAATTACGGGCATTCCCGTAGGACTTATGCCGCGGTGGCGGAATTGGTAGACGCGCTAGATTTAGGATCTAGTAGGCTCAGCCTGTGGAGGTTCGACCCCTCTCCGCGGTACAAAGCAAACGAGAGATCGTTTGCTTTTTTGTTTGTAGCTGTTTTTCTGAAGTTCGACTCAAGACTAATACCAATTACACCTCAAAACAATCTATGCATTCTTCATCTTTTCCAGTTTTACTGCTCTTACAATTCCAACCATAGCTCAAGCTATGCTTAAAATTTAAAGATTGTAAAACAGAAAAATCTTTTAAATTCATATAGACTCTTTTGAGGTACAATTGGTATAACATTCTTCTGGTAAGCATTATTATTTTATGTTTCAAATAGGTGGGCTACTGAAAGTATTGATTATATCATTTTTAGATGGTGGTATATAATAAAGATATAATAATTACAGATTGAAGAAATTTCGTTGTTTATACAAATTATATAAATCCATAATAAACAATATAATAGATGATTGGATGCTATGGTGGCACAAGATTGGTTCTAAAACATAAAATGTTGAACTCAAAATCAATTCTAACCATTTATCGATGTATAAGACCGACTATCGAAAGACTGCCTTTAATTCTTTCAAAGGAGATTAAATCATGCGGCAAACTATGAAGCTAAGTATTAACATTATACTCTATATCCTGCTGTTATTGGGATTGTCATCAGGCCTTTTTGCTCAATCATCTATCAGTAGAGATGTTCATATCGTCAAAGGGGAGAAAAGCAAGCGAGGTATCTCAACAGTAAGTGGGGATATTGTTATTGGAAACAATGCTGAGGTTAAAGCTGCGATCACAACAGTCAGCGGAGATATTATCATTGGCGCCAAAGCTGAAGTGGAACATGTGAAAGCGGTAAGCGGTGACATCCTAATAGGTAAGAGTGCTCGCACAGAGAGTCTGATCAGTGTCAGTGGTGATATAGTACTCTACGAACGCAGTGATATTCAGGGTTCAATTAAGACAGTAAGTGGTGATATAGTTTGTGCCACGGGTTCCGATATCCAAGGGGATCTTAACACTGTAAGTGGCGACATCGAATTAGATGATGCCAGACTTCGGAACGATTTACAAACAGTTTCAGGTGATATTGCTCTTTTTAACGGATCCATTATTGAAGGAGATATCATTATTTCCCGAAAAAGTAATCACATTGGTCATGAAATGAGTCGTTTGAAAGTCGTGATCGATATGAATTCCGTAGTAAAAGGCAGCATAAAAGTAAAAGAACCGGACACCAATGTTATTGTGTACCTGACTAATGGTGGCAAGGTGCGTGGCGAAATCATTAATGCTGAGATTCGGCAACAATAGCTGATCAGCTCCGGCTCCTGAGAAGGGAATACCCGATGAAATATGTGCGAAATATTATTGTTCTACTCTGGGTATTCCTGCCGCTTCTGGCGTGGTCTTCACAACAAGCAAAGGCAAGCAAACAGAACCGTACGTCATCAGCTATTCGTCTGAACGGATCAATAATTGTCATAGATGGTCGTCTAAATGACAAGGGTTGGAAAAAGATTCCTCGCCAGGGAGATTTCTTACAGAGAAACCCGGAGGATGGATTTCCATCAAGCCAAGAAACTGAATTTGCGGTGGCTTATGATTCAGAACATCTATACGTAGGTATTCGTGCCTATGATGATCAACCTTCTAAAATCACTGGTATTCTAACCCGACGAGATGAATCATCTCCTTCGGATTGGGTCTATATTTCCATTGACAGCTATCATGACCACCGAACTGCATTTGAATTTGGCTTAAATGCTGCTGGAGTGAAACAAGACCTGCGACGCTATGATGATAATTCTGCTGACTTTGATTGGGATGCTGTTTGGGAAGGAGCAGTAAACCAGGATAATAAAGGTTGGACAGCGGAATTCGCCATTCCTTTCAGAGAATTACGCTTCAATGGTGCTGAAGGGCTTACCTGGGGTTTGAATGTTTATCGGGAGATACCAAGAAATAACAATGAATTAGCCATCTGGAACCATTGGTCCCATGAGGAAACAGGCTTTGTCTCCAATTATGGCGAATTGAACGGTTTGACTGGGATTCAGGCTAAGCAACCTGTCTATATTTCACCCTACATTCTAGGTCAAACCGGGTTCAATGATGCTCAGATTCAGAAACTTAGTGATTACAATAATGCAGCTAACATAGGAGCTGATATTCGAAAGAGTTTTGATGTTGGCATTACTTTCAGCGGGACAATTAACCCGGATTTTGGTCAAGTTGAAGCCGACCCTGCTGAATTCAATCTTACTGAGTTTGAGACCTATTTCAGTGAAAAAAGACCCTTCTTTATGGAAGGTGGAAACATTCTCAATTTTTCGCTGGGTTTTGGAGATGGAGATAATTCAGCCAATTCACTTTTCTATTCGCGACGCATTGGTCGTGCCCCACAGGGATATGCTATCACACAGCAAGCTGACGTTCTGTCAATTAATGCACCTGAACAAACTCGAATTCTGGCTGCCGGAAAACTTACCGGAAAACTTAATAATGGACTTTCTCTGGGCATTATGTCCGCAGCAACTGCTGAAGAAAAGGCGACTGTTAACTATAGCGATGGAAGTCAGAGTCAAAATGTGATCGAGCCAGCCACCACATTTCTACTGGCTCGTGTTCAGCAGGACTACCGGGAAGGCATGACAACCATTGGTGGTATTGTCACTGCAACACTTAGAGATCTGGATGGGACTGATATAAACTGGCTTCGAGAGCAGGCGCTTACCGGTGGCTTGGATCTCACCCATAATTTTGCTGAGCGTAAGTACTTGATCCAATCATCTCTGGCTTTTAGTCACGTCAAGGGTAGCAAGGATGCCATTTTAAATGCACAGTTGCACCCTTCACGCTATTTTCAACGCCCGGATGCTCCCCATTTATCTGTAGACACTAATGCAACCTCATTATCAGGGTATGGCGGAAAATTTATCATTGGAAAGAGCAGCGGTAAGCTCAATGTCTTCACCGGTTTCCTGGCAACAAGTCCAGGACTTGAGATCAACGATTTAGGCTTTATGCGTGCAGTGGACAATATCAGTGAATTTATATGGGTCGGTTATCGACATTGGGAACCCGGTGAGCTATTGCTCAATTACAGTCTCAATTTTAATGAATGGGCTAATTGGACTTTTGGGGGAGAGTTGAAAAGTTTTGGTGGCAATGTGAATGGGAACGCCACGTTTACAAACAATTGGCGCATTGGCGGTGGCATAAATCTTAATAAAGGCGGCATTGTTCCTTATCACCTACGCGGTGGACCATCCATCCAGGGACCTGATAACATGAGCATTTGGGCATTCATCGGATCGGACTCACGACGCAGCCTAAACACCATGATCAGTGGAAATTATTTTGCTAATGGGGATGATGTTACCAGTGTAAATTTATCACCCTCTCTGAACTGGCGTCCGAAGAAAAATATATCTCTATCATTAGGACCTAACTTTAATATCATGCATGATACCTGGGCCTGGATCACCACCATGGCTGATTCTCTGGGAGGAACACATTACATATTTTCGGGCTTAAAATTGGCTCAAACTTCGCTGACATTTCGAGCTGATATCACCCTAAGTACAACACTTTCACTGCAATACTACACCCAGGCTTTTTTCACAGGCGGGGATTATCATGATTTTGTTGAAGTAGATGATCACACTGCTAAGGATTTTGATCATCGTTTTACACATTTGCCAGATGATCAATTGCAATTTGATGCAATAGGAGTCCTGGGGGGTGTTGACTTCGATCAAGATGGCACGATTGATTATTGGCCCACCAGTGCAGTTTACTCAGATTTTAACTATAAGGAGTTGACTTCAAATATGGTGCTGCGTTGGGAATATTCAACAGGTTCTGTTATGTATTTAGTTTGGTCAAGAGGTGCCGCAGCAGCTGATCCATTTTGGGAATTCAATCCGGGTGAGGGGCTGAGATCCTTGGTTGATCTTGATGCAGATAACATTTTCCTGATCAAGGTAAATAAGCTTCTGAATATTTGATCTGAATATTGTCAAGGTTCGTCTTTGTGTATGATCATATGCTGTTTAGTCATAATTAAAATTGATAATTATTGTTTGCTTCACATTTATGAACAATAAATTGTCACGTGAAAAAAACAATAATCACACGGAAATCAAGTCAGCTTACAATTTTGTAAGCCAATAACTGTCGAAGATGAATACAAGCATTCCAAAATCAGTATTGGTCGTAGAGGATGATTTTGCATCTAGACAGTATCTGCAGTTGTTATTAAAAAAGCTCGATTATACCTTTTTTGTCGCAGAGACCGGAGAACAGGCCAAGGAGCTGATGAGTGATAAATCTGTTGATATTATGCTTTTAGATATTGCTCTGGGTCCTGGAATCAGTGGTTTAGAATTGGGTGTTGCTTTTAAGGAGGAAAACCGGTTTATGGACACTCCTATTGTAGCGGTAACAGCATTTTCTCAGGACAAACTTCAGACTTTGGAAAAGGCCGGATTCTCAGATTATATGGCTAAGCCCTACACGATTGTTCAGTTAAAGGATATGTTAGATAAACATTTGAGTTGATCCTTTAAATTGTTCTAATCAGAAATACTGCTGATTGTACAATAATTCCGTTACATAACCCCCAATCAGTTTTTATTATAGCCACATGAAAATTTGTGAAATACTAGATCGTTCCAAAGACCCGTTTATAAGTTTTGAGATCATTCCTCCTGCTCGGGGAAGAAGTGCCAAAGAGATTTACGAAATTATAGATGAGCTCATTGAATTTAATCCTCCCTTTATCGATGTAACCAGTCATGCCGCCGATTCTTACTACGTTGAACAAGAAAATGGTACATTCACCCGCCATATCAAAAGAAAACGACCGGGAACTATTGGTCTATGTGCAGCCATAAAGTACCGCTATAAACTGGAAGCTGTTCCTCACCTTCTTTGTCAGGGGTTTAACAGACAAGAGACAGAGGATGCTCTAATTGAGCTAAATTATCTGGGAATTGAGAATGTTCTGGCGATTCGAGGTGACCAACTTCAGTATCAGAAAGCTCACATCTCTGGTCGAGAAGTGAATGAACATGCCCTGGATCTGGTCAAACAAATTTCCAATATGAATAGAGGTAAATATCAGGAAGACATCCTGGATGCCGACGAATCAGATTTTTGTATCGGAGTTGGCGGATATCCCGAAAAACATCCTGATTCTCCCAGTTCAGCGGCTGATATTCGCTATCTGAAACAAAAAGTAGATGCCGGAGCACAATACATTGTAACTCAAATGTTCTTCAATAATCAGGATTACTATGATTTTGTTGATCGTTGTCATGCAGAAGGAATCAATATTCCCATTATTCCCGGACTTAAGCTATTAACACGGAAAGCCCAACTGAATTCATTACCACATTCATTTTATGTAAATATTCCAGATGAACTTGTGAAAGCTTTCGAGGGTGCAGAAAATGCACATGAAAGAGCTGAGATCGGCATGGCCCACGCTGTGAAGCAATGTGAAGACCTTCTTAATAATGGCATGGGAAGCTTGCACTTTTATGTTATGCAGGATGCCCGGTTGGTTAAAAAAGTTGCCAAGAAACTTAATCTGGTTTAGGAAAGCCTTCCAAAACGTATCTCACCACTCTGAAAGCATCGGATAGTATTCCCGATCAGTATTTGAGCTTCACCCTCTGGGTTCACTCCCAAAAAGCGACCTTCAAATTGTTGATCGCTATTTTGCCATTGAATGATCTCATTAAGTTTATAAGCACTGCTATTCCAGGTTTCAACCAGGTTTTCCGGCTGGCTTAATAGTCTGATGTTTCCAAAGAACTCCTGTAGCAGGTGATCGAGAAGTTGGTCACGATCAGGTTTTGGCCAACCAGCCAACAGGAGAGAAGTAGCCAGGTTTCTGATACTTGCCGGAAAGTCTGTCAGAATATGGTTCAAATTTATTCCAATACCGATTGTTGCTGATGAAGCAGACTCACCCAGCCACTGGATCTCAGTGAGGATGCCTCCGCACTTACGATCAGCTATCATAATGTCATTTGGCCACTTTACCTTGACATCAGCACTTATGAAATTGCTGATGGTGTTATGGATGACAAGGCCAGTATAGAGCGACAATAACTGCAGATTATTTGTCAAGTATGCCGGTTTGCCAAGAAACAATGACATCCAGAGCCCCAAACCGACACCTGAATCCCAGCTGCGACCATGTTGCCCCTTACCCGCCGTTTGTTCATCACTAAGCAGCAGAATGTTACGTTTGGCAAACTCAATACGGCGTCTTTGAACTTCCAGGTTGGTTGAGTCAATGGAGCTTAGAAAGATTATTTCGTCTATTTCGGGATGGGAAATCATGGGTCAGAATTGTTAGGATTTGATTGAGCTGGGGTTCATGAAGAATTTAGTGTTATGTTTCCCTTCGATACGATTGCTTCGCAATCACTCAGGGTTCGTTTCCGGGTAATCCGTTGTTTGATTAATG
>JAUVKO010000086.1 GCA_030596225.1 Fidelibacterota bacterium | reverse complement strand
AAAAAGTATGAGAGAAAACATGAAAACAGCTCTATCTGTAATAAATATAAACCCTTAGGCGATATTGCTGTATGTGCATAATTATCAACACTTTGCGTCTCTGCGATCTCTGCGAGAGGGACTTTTTGCGAGACCGTCAAGTTTGTGTTTATTGTCATATTTCATTCAAGATTCTTGGTCATCTCCCCAAGGTGAATCAACTCAGCTCTGGTAATGTTGACCATTCTAATCTTTTGCATATCTCCCCAGAGGTATTTATTGCCTTTGAGCCAGCGGGTCATGCGCATACGTCGATTAAGCCGTTTTTTTTCGATTTCTGTTGGGGTTCGAGCTTCACCCAGAATACCGTATAGCCGGACCCCAGGATAGGTGTCAAATTGCTTGTTGAATAAAGACTTCAACCAAAAGATGTTGCCGCTGTTTACGGAAAGGATACAAATCTTAGGGTGAGATTTAGTATACTTGGGAAGTTTTTTGGGATACTTCTCAAAATAGAAACCGGTTTGATCTTTATTTAGAAAAAGACTACCGATGGGAGTATTCACAGGATTTCCGCTATCATCCACCGAGGCGATCGAAACATGGAAGTTGCTGGTAAAACTACGGTTGAAGTGTTTTCGGATAAGGGTCCAGTGGGTGGTGAGGTTGATTATGTTCATACTACCCTTCTTTAGCTTGCTGCTTTATTACGCGCCATTCTTTACTGCATGTAAGGAAAGAGGCCGGTTCAGAGGATAAGATAATATGGTTTTTGCTTGCTCACTTGCCCCGCCCTCGCATGGTGGGATCAAGAGCATCCCGAAGACCCTCACCAAAGAGGTTAAAGCCGATGACCATCACAGCCACAGCCAGACCCGGGAAAACCGATATCCACCACTCCCCTCTGAGATGCATGCGCCCAAAGGCAATCATGGATCCCCAGCTCGGTTCCGGCGGCTGCGCGCCCAGGCCAATAAATGATAGAGAGGCTTCAGCCATAACGGCCCCAGCTATACTCATGGTGAAAGCAACGATCACGGGCGCGAGACTATTGGGCAGAACATGTCGCAGAATTATGCGGCGCTTTGAGTAGCCCAGAGAATAGGCAGCAGTGACATATTCTTGTTCGGCAACAGTAAGCACCTGAGCTCGCATGATCCGCGCCATACCCGGCCAACTCACCAGCCCAATAGCCAGCATAGCGACTTCTATGCTGGGCCGCGGAACCGCTGCTGTTATTCCAATCATAAATAGAAGTGCGGGAAACCCGAACATCACATCAGTAAAGCGCATGATTATGGTTTCCACCCAACCCCTGAAGAAGCCGGCTAAAAGCCCCAGAAAAGCACCCAGGATGAGCGAGATGGAGCTGGCTATAATACCCACCTTGAGCGAGATTCTGGCACCGAATATGATCCGTGACAAAACATCTCGGCCCTCTTCGTCTGTCCCCAACCAATGTTGTCCTGATGGGGGTTGTAGACTGATATCGAGATCAACATCATATGGATCGAAAGGCGCCACCCAGGGAGCAAACACTCCGACAAACACCAATAGCACAACCAGAAATAGCCCGAATAAAGCTGCTTTGTTTTTGCGCAATTGACGCAGTGTCTCCTGGGTAATACTACCGCGCATGCGCATCCTTTGGAGATTTGATATAGTGTAGAGACGCAATGCATTGTGTCTCAACGAATGTGCTGTAAATACTATTATTGTACCAAACCATCATTTATCCTTTTGGACACGGATGCGCGGATCAATAACCCCATACAGAATATCCACCACAAAGTTAGCTGTCACAAAGATCAGCGCTGTCACCAGAACGGCACCCTGAATTACCGGGAAATCACGTTTGAGAATGGCGTTTAGCGCAAGACGACCAATTCCCGGCCAGTTGAAGATCGACTCTGTGAGAACCGCTCCCGATAAATAAGAGCCAAAATCGACACCTATAATAGTAATCACTGGAATAAGTGTGTTCTTTAAGGCGTGTTTTACTACAACAATAAAATTTGATAGACCTTTGGCTTTTGCTGTGCGAACATAGTCCTGTGATAAAACTTCCAGCATATTTGCTCGTGTTACACGAGCCAGAAATGCAGCACTCCGTGTTCCCAGTGTTATCGCCGGCAATATCAAGTATGGTAAACATCCATATCCTGTGAGATAGGGCCAGCCAACCGCCCTTGCTCCAATAACCAACAAAAGCCCAACCCAGAAGACTGGAGCTGAAATTCCCAGCAGCGCAATCCCCATGGTCGTGTGATCCAGCCAGGAGTGAGGCTTAATGGCAGAAATAACACCTACTGATATTCCAAGTAAAATAGAAACCGTCATCGCACCCACGGCTAATAACATGGTAGCGGGGAAACGCTCCATGATCATTCTGGTAACTGGTTTCTGGGAAACAAATGAAACCCCTAGATCACCATGAGCTAAGCCCCACAGATAATGACCAAATTGTTTCCACAGGGGGTCATTTAGATGAAATTGTTCTCGTAGACGTTCCAGGGTTTCCTCGTCATAGCGTTCCCCCACCATAGATAAAACCGGGTCTCCCGGAACGATATACATCAAAATGAAGGTCAGTAGAATAATACCAAAGATCACAGGAACTAGCTGGGCAAAGCGTTTGAGGATATACTGCAGCATTGGGTGGATATTAATGCATCAAAGGAAATGGGGAAGGAGAAAATTGGGCATTGAGGCTCTCGAAATTTCCGGTTTTGATCAAGAGTTCGGGCTTAATTTTCTCCACAAACTATTGTGCTAGGCCATCAATCTTTGCAAATAAGTCCTGGCAAAGCAAATAGCTTTTATTCAAACGGAGTTGGAAAAGCTCTAGGCCAGCCTTACATCTATCCCTGAATCCTTATCCCTTAAAAAAACCAGACTTAAACACAAAACATGTTTGGCTTCACTGAAAACAGGTTTTAATCTGTTGCCCATGATAGTCCTGGATCAATCCTTTCTGATCAAACTTGCCTTGAGTTTTCTTGTTGGTTCGATCTGGATCACAACAATTACAGTAATTGCTGAGAAGTATGGCAGCAAGATTGGTGGTTTTATTGGTGGGCTACCTTCCACCATCGTGATCGCCCTGCTTTTTATCGGCTTATCTCAATCCGCCACTGATGCTTCAAGAGCTGCTGTTATGATCCCTTTGGTCATGGGAGTGAATGGTTTTTTTATTCTTGTCTATCTGGCATTGGTGCATCGCGGATTGATTAAAGCTCTTTTGAGTGCTCTGCTGTTTTGGTTCTTCATTATCTATCTAATCATACTCTTTGGTATCGAAGGATTTTGGATATCCATTGTGGTTTGGATTTCTGCTCTGGGGTTTTGCGTGTTTGTTACTGAAAACATCATGATCATTGGCCACAAAGGAGGGGTTCGTGTGCCCTACACCTCCCGGCAAATATTTACCCGGGGTATTGTTAGCGGTTTTATAATTTCTATGGCCGTTCTTATCTCTCGTCTCGCTGGCCCGGTTGTTGGCGGCATCTTCTCAAATTTTCCGGTGATCTTTATGTCCACACTATATATCACCTATCGAACAGGAGGCGCTGAGTTTTCCCGGGCTGTTGCCAAAACCCTTATGTTTAGCGCTGTGGTTAATGTGGGGGTTTACTCATTTACGGTTCATTTTGGCTATCAGTATCTTGGACTCTTTTCAGGAACCCTTATAGCAATGATTCTTTCTGCTTTTTCGGCATTTTTAACTTACCGGATCATTAGAAGACGGGCTTAATGTCTTCTGGTCTGGGGGCAGGCTTTTATTTCTGTAATATATTTTTTACTTTTTTCTTTTGTAATCGTAACATGCTATGGTTTTTCTGGTTGTTATCATAAATCATGAATTCTTGGAAATCTGCCAAAACTTTCTTTCATTTTAAAAAACCTAACTAACTTGACAGCTAGGATGAATTCACAGCAAAAAGAAAAGCAAATCGAACCAATAATTTCCGCTACCGGGTTTAATCGCGCTCAGCTCCTGCTCGTGAGCCTAGCTGCTTTTGTGGTGGCAATTGCCGGTATGCGGGCTGCTCAAGATATTTTAGTGCCATTGCTGCTTTCCATCTTTATCGCCATTATTGTTACTCCACTGTTAAACTGGCAGCGCAGCAAAGGCATCCCAACCTGGGCAGCTATTCTATTTATTGTTCTGTTTATCATTATGATTGGCTTTCTCATGGTTGTTTTAGTGGGCTCTTCTTTAACAGACTTTTCTAGTTCTTTGCCAGCTTACCAAGAGGTCTTAAGGACAAAAACAGCTGAACTCTTGTCATTTTTTGAGTCTAAAGGTCTCAAAATTGTAGACCAAACTTTTATGGAGCTAATTGATCCCGGTGCCGCCATGCGTCTAACTTCCCGAATATTAACGGGGATAGGTAACTTGCTCGGGGATACCTTCCTGATTCTTTTGGTTGTTGTCTTTATGTTATTGGAGGCATCGACCTTTAGACAAAAGATGGAGTCCGCCATTGCGCCTGATTCACCACAAATGGAACGTTATAATTCCTTTCTGGAAAACATAAATCGCTATATTGTAATTAAAACCTGGACCAGCCTGGGAACTGGTGTAATTGTTAGCGTTTGGCTTACGATCTGGGGTGTGGATTATGCCCTGCTCTGGGGCTTGGTAACCTTTATGTTTAACTATATTCCAAATATAGGTTCCGTTATGGCTGCCATACCACCAGTGCTTTTGGCGTTGATCCAACTCGGACCCTGGACAGCTATTGCTGTTGCCCTTGGCTATCTGGTGGTAAACATGTCCATTGGTAATTTTTTAGAGCCGCGCTTGATGGGTAAGGGCTTGGGACTCTCAACCCTGATTGTTTTTCTTTCACTCTTGTTCTGGGGTTGGGTTTTAGGACCGGTTGGAATGATTTTATCTGTTCCTTTAACCATGACCATGAAAATTGCTTTGTCCAGCTTTGAGGAAACTCAATGGTTATCCACCATGCTTGGTGGCACCACCCAGATAAAAAAATAGTACTCCAAGCCTCTTTTCGCCCAAAAAAACAAATGATCGTCATCACGAGCGGAGTAGAGAGATAATACTTTAATTCTTTTCAGAGTAATCTTTTTACCTGAAAAGTCTCAATATCGTTGTACTGTTTATAAGATTGTCTAATGGTTGGTATGGCGAATGATTTAACCTGATCAATAGAAAGGTTGTTTCTGTTAAGTTTGTCCCTCGACTCCGGGATGACGAGGGAAAGATTTATCCGTAAAGTTGTCGCAGAACCTTTAACGAACGCATTCCCCTGGTGGATTCAATATGGTAAAAAGTATAGCGCCAAAGAAAAGCCCAAAGAGATCGCCTTTCCTTGACAGAGAGTTCCAGGTTTTCACACCTTCCCCCGCGTGAAGCTAAAATAGTCTGGATCACCTGTAAGACCGTCCCCGAGACAAAGATTGAATCCTGTCCCGATTGATGACAGTTCACACATTCTAGATGCGAACTACTTATCCCCTGTGAACCGCCATCGTTAAGTGGGTTTCTGCATAATGAACAGTGTTCTACGTGAGGGCGAAAGCCTAATTCTCTTAATAAATGCAGGTGGAAAAACCAATATGTTTCCGCAGCTGTTATGCCCGGGTCAGCAAGACGGGATAATGTGGTTGTCAGTAATTGGAACAATTCTGGATGGGGTGCTTCATCTTCTACGGATCTGTCCAAAAGTTCTACAATAACCTGAGCTAATGTCAGGCGGTCAAAATCATTTCCCAACCCAAAGAATCCGTTTATCAACTCTCCGGCTTTGAATATTTGCAACCCGGCACCGGGCTTGCTGTAGTAAATAACCTGAAGATGTCTGGTGGGCTGAAAAAGCCCACGGGCTTTACTTTTTGGTGATCTAACCCCTTTAGCGATTAGTTTTAATCTACCGGATTCTTTCGAATAGAGCGTGATGATCTTACTGGTGTCACCATAGTTCAGGGTTTTAAGAACAATGGCTTCTGCTTTTTCAATCATGATTCGTGAAGTCCACAATCAAGCCGGCGCACAAAAATCACAGCTGAGAGCATTGCCAGGGAACCCACGACAAAAACCGGTGTATACCCGACCCAAGTGATCACAAATCCGGATAATAGCGGGAAAAGAGCAATGGTAAGATTAAAAGCACCATTAATACCGGAATACAGTGCGCGGTTATCGTTTTCTGATATCTCAATTAGCACGCCTTCCTGGGCTATTCTGCGAGCACTCATAGCAGCTCCGCTTAAAAAGAAAACCACCATGAATACAGATTGGGATGCAAAGGCAGAAAAGGTCAGAGCTAAAAGAGGAAGGGTGGCTCCAATGAGGATCCACAGCAAAAGAACCCCTTTGAATGCATACTTTTTAACGATACGAGACCACAAAAAAGTGGAAAGTATCATTCCCGATATTTGAACCAGTAAAAAGTTACCTATATCTGCCATCCCTAATGAATATGTGTCCCTGGCCAGCACGACATAAAAAGGCAATAGCGTCGTGGCAAAACCAGTCAGGTTGTTCATGATAATGTAGTTTCTCAGATTGGCGTCTTCTCTAAGGTAGCCCGGGATAAATTTTAGAATATCCAGCAGGGAGCTGCTTTCAAACCGATTGGCGATTGGTTTTTCGCGAAGGACAATAAATCCTAAAGCAGCCATAAATAGTGCTATAGCTGCTGCCATAAACAAAATTTCATAATTTTGAGGATAGTTGAAGCGTTTTAACAGTTCACGAGTAATTAATGCAGAGGCTAAAACTCCCAGGCTGGATAGAAACTGCCTTACAATAAAAAACCTTTTTCTGACTTCACCTGCAATGCTTTTCCCCAGTATATCGGTATATGAAACGCCGGCGAAAGCACCACTTGTCGTGAATATCAACATCCATCCGTAAACCAGAAAAATGACTGTTTTGGGGTTAATCTTTGTTAGGCTTGCCAGTGTCCAGGCTACACCACTTAAGGCAGCTACCCGAAGATAGATGCCAAGCAGAAGGTATGGTTTTTTACGTGGTTTGGGTGTAAGGAATCCAGCAAAGATTAATTGTGTCAGCATGGGAACCCCAACCATTATCGCGGTCAGAATACCGACATGGATTTGGTTGCCACCAACTTTTAGGATCATTCCCGGAAGGACGGTGTTGATCTCTGTAAAGGTTGAAGTAAAGGCCAGCCAGGTAGCGTGCCACACAAAAGCCTTGAAGTTGTGTTGAGTGTGATCCTGATTCATGCTTGCAAGATAGATAGGGACGTTGTTAAGGGTTAGATGTTCTTGAGTTCGTTGTGAACCTTATTCTTGGTGGAACCTGTGGATTATTAAGCTCATTCTGTAATTTGTTTTTTATTAACTAGTTCAATCGCTTCCTGACCCAGGAGTCGGATATCATTTTCTATCTCATCCTTCTCTAGATCACCAGCTGTAAACCAGCGTAGCTCCTGGCTTTCCCCTTCGCCGGGTGTGACCTCAATGGAATTCGCTTTAGCAAAATAGATCATATCAATGTGTTGGTGAAATGGATTGATGTTTTCCAAAAGAAGGTGTTGTGGGCGGGGAATTTCCTGGGAATTGTCAGATATTATTGCGGGAACATCATGAACTAGCTTTATCTTCAGGCCGGTTTCTTCTTTCACTTCGCGAATTGCAGCAATATGAGGCAACTCATCTCGATCAATATGACCCCCTGGTGGTAGCCACATATTCAGACTGCTGTGTTTATGCAACAGGGTTTTTTCTTGATAGACAACAAATGTTGTTGCGGTAAAGTGACGTGTTATTTCCATTGAAGCTCCATTTTGTTTTGTTTACTGCTTTCAAGTTGCTCATGTCCAGTGTGCTTTTCAAGTCTCTTCCCAAATAACTATGCCAACCTCTTGAAAGCCCTAAACGCCAGAAACTATTTAGGAAAAGACTTTATATTGCTTAGCTGTTGTCTAAAATGAACGGCTGTGAGGTTGCGCGAGCGCTTAGGTCTGATACCAATTGCAGTTCTAAAGTGTCTATTAACTTCAAAATATTTTAGTGCTTTTACGATCTTAATGTTTTCTGCATAGCCATGGCTATGGATAAAATATTAAGTGAAGTAAAACGGTAA
>JAUVKO010000200.1 GCA_030596225.1 Fidelibacterota bacterium | reverse complement strand
ACATAAAAGACAAAGGACAGTAACGAAATGACGTACCATTGAAATTGTGAACCATCCCGTAAAATGTTTAGAGCTTGCTGAGAAAAATCGCTGGGCATAAGGCCTCCCCTAGGTTTTTAATTTGACACTAAAATAATGCTTTGACTGAAGAGGTAAAGATAAATTCTTTTAAGCCACAGATTTACCTAGATTATTATTCTTGTATACAACCTGTCCATACCAAATAATCAAAAGCGTCTGAGGCGTGGGTTTGTTAGCAAAAAATCATTTGTGTAATTCGCGAAATTCGCGGTTACAAATAGTCCATGTAATCAGCGCTTGGCATTCCGGACCAAAGCATTCAGGAAGCTCGATTTCAGTGGTTCGATCGCCATCAACGCTTTTACGGGAGGTGTGTTTTCCAGCACACTGAGTAAACGTCCCATGGTTCGATGACTAAAGCTGTCATAATCACTGAACATGAGTTCTGCGAGTTTGCCACGCTCAATGGCCATCCGTGCATATTTATCGAAACTGTTCTCAGGAGTAAAAACTCTCTGTTCTCTGGTTTGCATCGTTGCACTGCCTGATTTACAGACTGTTGGACAAATTCCACAGCCCAGGCAAACTTCAGCATCTCTAACAGCCCGCTGGCGTTTTCTGCCATTCTTCTCATACTTTACCATTTCAATGGCATCAACCGGACAGGCTGTTTCACATTCAGCACACCCGTCGCAAGTCGCTTCATCAATTTCTACGATCCAATTGGATGACACAATGGCATTATTGATATCAAAAGTCTTGATAGCCTCAATCATTCCACAGCAACAACCACAGCAGTTGCAAATATAACTTAGCTTGTTTTGGACATTGTCACCGGTCTGAGCTAATCCGGCTGCTTTGCTTTGTTCCAGTAATCTCATGGATTCGGATACTGTGATAGATTTGGCAAGTCCGTTGTGGACAAGGACTTCTGCTGCGCTCCCGAAAGAAAGACAATTATTCTGGTCGTGGTCACAGGCCTTTCCAAGATGTTCCGCTTTATGACGACAGGCACAGAGAGATACTGCATGAGCCGAAGCATTTTTAACAACATGTGAGGCACGCTCCCAATCCAGAATCTCGATGTGATCACCTTGAGGAAGGGACTCTTCCCTGACCATGGAGCGACCAAGCTGGGTCTGCTTCTGAAAGACAGCCCGACTAAAACGATCATCTTCAAACATATATTTTTCAAATAGCCGGGCAATTTCTGCCATGGGAGCATCTTTGCGAGTCCGCATAAATGTATATTCAAAAAACCCTATGACTACTGGTGGCAAAGCTACGTATTGTTTGCCCTTGTGTTCAATATCGATCACCAGTCCGCGATGAGCGAGAGACTGGATCATGTCACTGAGGCGATCCTCTTGCATGTTCAGTTTTTGAGCTAACTTGGATAGTGGTGTTGGAATACTGGGGAATCGGCGAACCACGCTGGCTTCATCCGGTGTAAATAGTAATTCAAGGATCTTTGTAAAAGTTGGAGAAGCTGGTGCTCCGGTAACATGACGATCAAAGCGTTCTTGGAGCAAACGGTAATCCCTGTGGTGGTTAACAACATGTCCCATAATGACCCCTGTGGTAGTTAGAGTGCAATATAGCAGGGGATAAGGGAATAAGGGAACCGGGAAGGCTGGCCCTCGTCAGGCACAATGACATCTCTTTAAAAAGATGAATCTTTTATCTGAAAGGCTTTCTCGTTTGTACATGTCCCGCCTATATTGCTTCGCATGAAGACAAGTTCTTATGCACCCGTTGAACTCCCTCTAATATTAGGATCCTCTGCTACAGAAGCACCTCTAATACATTGCCATGCGACTAATTTCAGAGGGTATTTCAAACGCTAAGTCATGGAACATTGGGTGAATTATATAATGACTGTTCTCATATCACCTGACACTGGCACCTCCACCACCCTAAAAAGTATTTTACCGGCAAGAATCCCTTGCGAAGACATTAAGGAAATAATATGAGTGATCATCAGGTTAAACATATCATTGTAACCGGGGGTGTTATTTCCGGTCTGGGCAAAGGGATCGCAGCTGCTTCTCTTGGTATGTTGTTAGAGCTTAAAGGTAAAAAGGTCACTATTCAGAAACTTGACCCTTATCTAAATGTGGATCCCGGAACCATGAACCCCTTTCAGCATGGTGAAGTTTTTGTTCTGGATGATGGAACCGAAACTGACTTGGATCTGGGACATTACGAACGTTTTATCAATGTGAATATGACCAAGGCCAACAATAGCACTGCCGGAAGTATTTATTACGAAGTTCTGGAAAAAGAACGTCGCGGAGATTACCTGGGTGGAACGGTTCAGATTATTCCCCATGTTACTGATGAGATCATCCGGCGCGTTGAAAAACCTGAGCAGATTGACCCGGATCTGGATATTGTCATCACGGAAATCGGTGGAACTGTGGGTGATATCGAGAGCCTTTCATTTTTAGAGTCTGTCCGTCAATTTCAACAAGCCCGGGGTCGAGAGAATGTTATCATTCTCCATGTGACTCTGATCCCATATATCGGTGCCAGCGAAGAGTTGAAAACTAAACCCAGTCAGCATTCTGTCATGCGTCTGAGAGAGATCGGTCTCCAGCCGGATATTCTGCTCTGCCGCACCCAACACCCCTTAACAGATGACGTACGCCAAAAACTAGCCTTGTTCACAAATGTAAGCCCCAACGCTGTTATTCAGGGCATGGATGCCAAATCTATTTATGAAGTACCTCTGCTTCTCAAAGATGAGCATCTGGCGGGTATTGTCATGGAAAAACTGCAGCTGGAAAATGTGGAATCCGACACAACCCAGTGGCAACAATTTGTGCATTGTATACTCAATCCAAAAGACGAGATCACCGTCGCAGTGACGGGAAAATACACAGCCATGATTGATGCCTATAAAAGTATTATTGAATCATTTGTCCATGCCGGTGTAGATAATCGATGTAAAGTAAAAATTGAATTCATCGATGCGGAAAACCTGGAAACAGATGCAGGTGTGGAAAAAACTCTAGGACATGTACATGGAATACTTATTCCCGGTGGATTCGGCTCACGAGGAATTGAAGGTAAGATCTGTGCTGCCCGATATGCCCGGGAAAACCAGATTCCCTTCCTGGGGCTTTGTCTTGGTTTGCAGGTTGCTGTAATTGATTATGCCCGTAGTGTGGTTGGACTGGAAAATGCGAACTCAGAAGAGTTTGATGAAAGCACAGCTCATCCAGTCATTCATTTAATGCTTTCCCAGCACCATGTCACCCATAAGGGCGCCAGCATGCGTCTCGGCGCTTATGATTGTGTTCTCAAACCAAACACCCTGTCATTTGCTGTATATGATGAAGAGGTGATTTCCGAGCGTCATCGCCATCGATTCGAGGTTAACAATGCTTATCGTGATCAACTTGAGGCTGCCGGAATGATCATTTCAGGCACATCACCGGATAATGAGTTGGTAGAGATGGTGGAGATCGTTGATCACCCATGGTTTGTAGCCACTCAAGCTCACCCGGAGTTCAAATCCAGAGTTGCCAAGACACATCCGCTATTCAGGGATTTTGTTAAGGCTGGGTTAGTTTTTAAGAATAAATAATACCACTCTATTTATCTTGCCAAGCGACGATTCCAATCGCGCCTATATACACCTCAACAAATCAGCTACTGGAGTGGGATAATTCTGAATAGTTTTCTAAAAAACTCTGCGTTCTCTGCGAGAGGAAAAGTTCTGATGAACATCAAGAAAACACTTCCCAAAAACTATATTTATTCCAACTTAAAAGCCTGATTCGCTAACCCCACTATCAGATGAATGTCAAGTCGGAGCATAAATCTATGTTCTAGTTTATCCGCCTTCGCAGAATACGCCCCGACAGTGAACGTCAGGGGATAAATGCGTGAAAAGATGAGGTTGCTACGGCGCGATGTCGCCCATAAAACTATGGCGGATAACCGCGGCGTCTTGTGTGGACGTAGTTATTAACGGAGACCCAAGCTCAAAAAAGCGATAAATAAATAAGACCACGGGTTGGTCATTGAGTTTACTTTTCCTGAGTTTATCGAAGGGTCGAAATGTTACCCGTGGGGATACATTTAATACCAATTGCAGTTCTAAAGTGTCTATTAATTTCAAAATATTTTAGTGCTTTTACGATCTTAATGTTTTCTGCATAGCCATGGCTATGGATAAAATATTAAGTGAAGTAAAACGGTAAAAGATGAAGAAATTACAGGCAGTTTGGAACTG
>JAUVKO010000175.1 GCA_030596225.1 Fidelibacterota bacterium | reverse complement strand
AATTGTTTTATACCAATTGTACTTCAAAAGAGTCTATCTGAATTCAAAAGATTTTTCTGTTTTACAATCTTTAAATTTTAAGCATAGCTTGAGCTATGGTTGGAATTTTAAGAGCAGTAAAACTGGAAAAGATGAAGAATGTATAGACTGTTTTGAGGTGTAATTGGTATAACTCCTATCTTCTAATCAGCTGTGCCACCGTTTCAATATGAGCTGTATGGGGAAACATATCCACGGGCTGAACACTTTTAAGCTCATAATCTGTTTCACAGAACAACTTCAAATCCCTGGCCAGAGTAGATGGGTTACAGGACACATAAACCAGGCGCTTTGGAGCTACTTTTAAGATATCGTCGACTACATTCTGGTGTAAGCCAGCTCGGGGAGGATCGACCACAATGACGTCAGCAGCTTCAATCTTTGCCGTCGTTCGCGACATCACATCCTTAAGATCTCCCAAAACAAATTCAACGTTCTTGATACCCTGTGCTTTGGCATTCTTGCGTGCGTTTTTGACTGCACTGGCAATTAATTCAAAGCCGTAAACCTGTTTGGCTTGCTTAGCCATGAAAAGAGCAATGGTTCCGGTCCCACAATACAGGTCATAAACCACTTCACCGCCTTGTAAATCGGCACCCTTGAGGGCTTCTTCATAAAGACGCTCTGCCTGACGCGTATTGGTCTGAAAAAAGGCATTGGAAGATATCTCAAATTCTGCTTCTCCCAGACGATCACGGATCACACCGGGTCCATGGAGTATTTCCTCACGCTCCCCGACAGCCACATCAGAAAGTCTGGTTGTGATGTTATTAATAAGGGTGGTAATCTGTGGAAAAGCCTCCATAATGGCTGTTTTGAAGTCATCCATGCGCTGCTTATTATAAGTTTTAGTAACTAAATTGACCATGATCTCATCTGTATGCTCACCATAACGCAGCACCAGATTTCTAGCCCAGCCCTTATGACTTCTTGTATTATATGGTTCCCATTGATGATCCTCAGCATATTTAAAGACAAATCTCAATATCTCATTCATGATCTCCTTCTGGAGATAACAGGTATCCAAATTGATAACCTTATCAAAGCGCCCTGGGATATGCTGGCCCAGACCAAGTGGTTTAGCCACATCTTCCGGATTCATTCGCCAGGGATTATCAGTGAATGTGAATTCCATCTTATTACGATAGTGAAAAGCTTCCGGTGAAGGTAAGGCTTCCGGCACGTCGAAATCCTCAAAACCACCTATCCGCTGGACCAAATCACGGACCTGACGAGTCTTTTCCTTGAGCTGATCTGCATATTCCAGGTTCTGGAGACGACAACCGCCACAAGTTCCAAAGGCCGGACACTTCGCTTCAATTTCATTGGATGCTTTCTCCAGAATCTCCAGAGGATAAGCTTCTGCAAAACTTTTTTTCTTCTTGAAAATACGAGCCAAAACCCTTTGTCCGGGTATGACACGTTCAACAAAGATAGCCAGGCCATCAACATGGGCTACACCCTTACCGCCAAAAGCCAGACTTTCAATGGTCAGATCAACATCCTGACCTTTTTTAATCGTAGGTTTACCGTCTCTAATCATAATACTCAATCTTTGTTAGCCACCGATCTGTTTCATCTGTGTTAATCCGTGGCTTATTAATGTTTTTTTAGTCGTCATTTATTTGCTCACAGGATAGACCGTTAAGGGAAGTTCACCAAGCTGATTCGGAATTATTCTAAAAATTGAGCTTGACAGACATACCGGGAGCCGGGTTTTGCAGGTTGCCCCATAAAGAGGGCTTAATTTTGAAATCCAGACGCTTTTGTTTTCTGGCAGGATACCCTAATTCCAGCCGGCGTTCCTTGACCGACAAGTAGGTTGTATAGAATCCCAGCATACTTGTTGCAATATCAAGACCTCCGGAAACTTCGGATGAAATATCTCCACCGGCCATAATGTTTATGCCCCGCCAAACACCGTTGGCTGCTATGGTTCCCATGGCAATAATAACTGCGTCTCCTTCTGTGAAATCGACATCATCTACCAACTGATCGCCCCACCACGTGAAACCATTGATTAGCGCAAGACCCATGAGAACATTTAACTTTGTACTTTCAAAATCGGCAATATTGATCAACTGTAAAGCAACATATGAACCCAGGGATGAGGCCTCCCGGGTCAGTAGAGCATCACCCGTTGTATACGGTTTATCACCCAGATATTCATGGGTATAATAGAGGCCCGCCAGGGCACCACCGTAACCCATCAAGGCAGTAGCCCGATATGTGTTATTAAAGGCTGTCTCTGACCCCAGTAGGGACTCGGGTATCAACAAATATGGAATGGCTATTCCATTGGCAAACCCCAGGCCGGCTCCAGTAGTAATCATTGAGGCTTGACCATCGCTGGGCTGCCATGTATCAAAAACTCGATTTCCAAAATACATGCCGACTGGCGCTGCTGCCATCATGTAGGTCAAAACTCCCCTGTAATGAGGGTCAAATTCATTCCAGTTGCGAATTCCAACCAATGCATGGATTGGAAAAATGGAGGTCATTCCCAAGGTTGCACCCATTTCCATGAATGAAGTCCTGCCAAAGGAAAGGTCTATATCCCGGGTCTGGTTATAAGTGATGTAGAAACCTCCAGCTGTTGCAACAAATTGAAATCCAATATAATGCAGGGGATTATCAGACTTTAACAGATAGGGGATTCCAAAACCATAAAGGCTGTTCCCAACTGCCATATTATAATAGATCATACGCCAGCGACCTTCCTGGTTCAGAGGTTCTTCCAGGGCATTCTCATCGGCAATGGTCAGGGAATCCGGTGAACGATCTATAAGGTCCAGCAGGGACTTTTCATCATCAGTGATCACACTATCACTCATAGCCTTTTTAAAAGCTTCCTGATAGAGTGTTTCCTGGGCCAGCAAAGCCCCGACACTGAACAACAAAATAAGACACAGTTTGCGCATATTATCTACTACCCCTGCTTAAGTTTACAGATTATCCCGTATACATTTAAATTAACCCCATGAATGAGGATTTTCCATGATCTAATTATTAACGAGAAAGCGTTTTAATAGAAAATTTTCTGTCTCATGCCACTCAAGGACCGGGTTCGTGTTATTAACTAACGATACTGATTCCGGCACTGGCTCCCAAACGGCTGGCACCCGCCCGGACCATAGTAAGGGCATCTTCCTGGGTTTTAATGCCGCCGGAAGCCTTTACTCCCAGATCTTCCCCAACGACAAACCGCATGAGTGAAACATCTTCGGCTGTTGCTCCACCTGAAGAGAAACCGGTAGATGTTTTTACATAATCGGCACCCGCTTCACGGCACAACAGGCTGGCAATAATGATCTCTTCCTGTGAAAGCAGACAGGTTTCCAGAATAACTTTCAGCAGGGCTTCGGGAACAGCATAGCGAACCGCTTTGATATCATCAAAAACGTCCTGGTAATTAGCGGTTTTCATAAGTCCGATATTGAGCACCATATCCACTTCTTTAGCACCTTGTTGTGCGGCAAGTTTTGCTTCTGCGGCTTTTAATTTTGAATGGTTGGCACCTAAAGGAAAACCGATCACCGTACAAACAGGAACGGTATTATCCAGGTTTTGAACACATCTTTTTACATGGACGGGATTCACACAAACACTGGCAAATTTATACTCTTTGGCTTCTTTGCATAGTTTATTGATAGCAGATATGGAAGCATCCGGTTTTAGTAAGGTGTGGTCGATCAAAGCGGCTAATTCTTGTGCCGTGGGTGCTGAATATTCTTTTGGGAAAACCCCTTTATCCTGCCAGTTCTCCAGAATGATACGCGCCTTCTCTTTATACTCTTTATTCATCAGATTCATGGTAACTTTTAATCTCCTTAATAACTAAAAGTAGGTGTTGACGGCGAATTCAAATTGATCTATGAATATCTGTTTAAATATTGTGATGTTGTTCTGTTCGTAAAAGATCAGCAGGGCTTTTTTGTATTCTACAGAATCTATGGTTCTGAAAGAAAGGGGGCAGTATTGATTACTGTGTAATATCGCATTGCTTATGATGCGCGCTGTCCTTTTATTGCCATCTCCAAATGCTTGAATATATGATATTAAAACCAGGACGAGTAAGGCCTTCTCAAATACGCATTCACGCTTATTAACTATTTTACACATATCTCTTAAAGCTTCTCTGATCTGATATTCATTATCCAGTGGCTTATAATTTGTTCCGGAAATACCGACTCTTCGTTTTCGAATATTCCGATCAACACCCAGGTCTTTCATTAGTAAACTCTGGATATCCTCAATGCCTGAGATGGTAAGGGGAGTTATATAATCAGGGTTTTCAAGAATGAAATCCAGGGCTGTTTTATGGTTAAGCAACATGATGGCTTCTGCATTGGTTTTCCCCTGAGCTGTTTCTTTTTCTCTCAATAACTGTTCTGTCTCCAGAAGTGAATAGGTGTTCCCTTCGATCTGTGATGATTTCCAGCTTAAATCGATGGCAAGTCGCTCATATTCTTTTGCATATTCAGCTTGCGACAGCTCTGAAATATTATTTTTAAATTTTTGCTGAAGCTGGTTCAGGTATTCTAATTCAGAATCAGTAAACAGCTTTACTTCCGGCAGGACGTCTACGATCAAAGCTAAATTAAAACGATCCCTGATAACACGTTCATCAATTTCTTTTTCAAAGTATTGCTTAACATTGATTGGAGAAAACATCTCATAAGCCGGGCTAATTACATACTTTCGGCCTCTTCCCCGACCTTCGGTCAAAACTAAATTGTCTGAAACGAGGCTAGTTAACACCCGCTTGACTGTGGCATAGCTAACTTGTGATTCCAGGCCATCGTGAATTGCTTTTGATGATAGCACGGGGTGGTTTCTGACAAATTCCAGAATTTCAGCTCTTTTTTCACCCGCCATTTTGATCAGCCC
>JAUVKO010000166.1 GCA_030596225.1 Fidelibacterota bacterium | reverse complement strand
TCATCCCATTGAAGAATAGACCTAACATCACCAACTTTTGACCGTGTGGCCATTTTCCAGGTAACCCGAAGATCGTCACCAGCCTTAGCTGTTGGATAGATAACTGAACCGGGTCTTAAGACCGAATCAGCAATTGAAGTGGTGTAGATTATTTCTACTTGCTCTTCATTGGTCAGATCTTCCATATGAAAAGCCACGCGCTTTCCGTTGATAGTCGTATCTGTTATTTGCGGATCCATGGTTAAGAGATAATCAAAGGGAACCGCTTTAAAGGCGACCGTATTATATTTATCAGGAGTGACATTAATCTGAAAATTCAATCCCGAAGTCATCCAGCCTGTTTCCTCAGGAATCAAAGCAATATCATCATTGGTGATATTCACCCTAAAGCCCTCGGTGACCTGCCCCCGGCTCTCGCCACTTAGATCAGTTTGGTTAGCTAGTAGTATTTTACCAGTGCTTAGATTTTCCAGTTGATATGAACTGGTGAGTCGTGTCAACTCATCAATATCGTTTGCGTCAAAGTTGGGTTCGCCAGCATCCGGTCTGGCATTAGCCTGAGTACCGTCAGGGTTAGAAACCGGGTCCCAGTTATCATGATTGGGGTCACCACCAAGGTCCAAGGCTGTTTCAGAACATGGATTATCAGGATCTCCTGTTTCCCAGGCATCATCGCATCCATCTGTGCCCACATCCTCATAGATGGGTTCCCAACCATCCCACACACCCAGAGTAGGCATGAGAATGAAACTGGTATCAGGAATATCGATAAAATATTGGATATATGTGGTATCCGTTTCAATCACTGTTTGAGTATCGATAAAGGTGGTGATGAAGTTGTAACCACCATATACGAACCGGGTACTATTCGCAGTAATACCCTGGAATACTCGACCATTGCTAAGATATACATCCAGTGTATCAGAATTTGGTGGAATGAGCATCTCAAGTGTTCCGCTCAGGGATATATGGGTGCTATCATCAGTCCATGTTCGCCAATCACCATCGTTATCTATACCATCCTCTGACCAATCACGAAATGTGACCTGATACTGGTCATGACTCCGAATATAGGCAGGATCCACAACACATATTTCAAGTGTGCCTGTTCCCAGAGTTGTCGCATCATCGGCCACAATTTCCGGTGAGATATAGGCCATAGCCGGCGCATTTGGCACTACAGCTACAGTATTAATATCGAATTTTATAGCATCGCCTGAAGCGTTGATCACGATCTTTTTTGTACATTCGGATGGTGTAATGGGTGGTCGCAGATCGACTTCAGAGATACCCCGTTCAAAAAGTCATAATCATAGCCATAGTCATAGGCAACAACAGCATAATAATAAGTTTGCCCATTTTCGACTTCAGTATCAGTCCAGGAATGTCTAAGACCGGTATCTCTACCCATGTCAAGATGGATTCCATTGAGTCCATAGGGATGCGGTCCTGTCAATCCATCAGCAACATCAAATTGAGCGATGGGTTTGTTAAAGGTTTGATTTCCATAGGTATCAGTGATCTCCCATACCTCGTTGAATGCAGGATCAGTGGCTCGATAAATCCGGTATCCTTCGAAATCGAATCCATAAATAGGGTCAACACTATACTCAGCTTTATCATCCCAGTAAAGCGTCACTTGCTTATCGCCTGGGACAGCTGTCACCAGCGGAAGATTAGGCGGTTTGGCAAAATTGTAATCACTATTATAGATCTGTTGCATAGTCGCAGAATTGCGCAGAATATCCTCGTAATCATTTCCGAATATAAGTGCCACAGCAAACTTACGTTCCTCCTGTTGAGGAAGTGCAAAATAAGCTGAACCATACATGAATGTGATGTCCACAGTTTGCGAGATATTGGTAAAAGAACCGGGAGACAGTTGATTCCAGGTTACCGCATCTTTGGTGAGGTCAATACCCGGGTAAGCTGCTGCTGTAAAGCTGGTGAGACCGATCTGATCAGATTCATCATTATCGGTGTACTCAAAATTAGGTTCTCCGGCATCAGGAACGCCATTGCCTTCAGTTCCATCGGCATCAGGTCCTGTGTATTCACCAAAATTTGGTCCAACACCATCTGAACCAATATCATCCACGTAGGGATCCCAATCCCCGTCATTATCGATTCCATCATCCTGGCTTTCATCGATCATACCATCTTCGTCATTATCAAGATTATCCAGGGGATTTCCAGGGGATTCAAGGTATTTCCAACCAAAGTATGCCGGAACAAACCCACCATAATTGGTTGACCACATATTGTGATCCCATTGATATACGATATCATTCCCGGTATCGAACCAGGCATCGTCATCGTACTGGTTTCCATCAGGTCCACCAACATCAGCATCCCCATACATGCCAAATATGAATTGCTGGTAATCCCAGGAACTGATATTCTTGATCCAGTAGGTGAAGATGAGAATGTCCTCAGCTGCAGGATGAGCCCATTGATAGCCACGAACGGCAATGTCCACTCCCACCCCTCGCTTGATACCATTATAAATGTGATACTCGGTTCCAGCTGCAGAATAGTTAGCATCTCCTTTAAATGTCTTCAAACGTAGTTTGTGATCATTGATCAGTGAATCAACTTCATACCACTTATCTCCAATAACGTGGATTGCATCCGGTCGTCGACCACTGCGCACATCCAAAGCCATTGATTCTTTTACATCCCGAACAAAACCTTCAAATGATGTATTCATGTCGGTTAGAAAAGCATAATCATCAGAATCCGGATCTGTAAAAGGGGTGATCTCGCAACTATGGAACAGAGTATCCAACAACATTGGATAGTGACTGAATTCATCATTATTAAAATCGTCCATGTGGAAATAGCTTTCCTGATCGGCCCGACTGTACTGTCCGTATTGACCGGCCCACACACCATCCCATGTCTCTGGTAAATCTGCCCAACTATCAGGCCACGAGAGTGAATCATCGCTCATCGCTATCAGAGAATCATTGGAATTGGCATAGCCCAGACGTGGTTCAAATTGGTAGAGATAGTCGCCTGCAGCCGGCGCATCGATGGAGCTGGAAGGCATTCCTTCGCCCACCACCGCAATTGGTAAACCACCTGCAGCGTTGGGAACTTTTGCTGCCACAAGAGGTGAAAATTCAGCCAGGTAGGACCGACCGGAGCCAATCGGATAAATTCCACAATCATAACGTCCCGGTGAATTTCTCCAGTCTGCAATGGACCCATGATTTGTAAAGCGAGTGAGGATCTTATTACCATTATGAACGCCAAGACGACGATTGCCATGGTGGTTAGCATCAACACCCAAAGCTGATATTTTTCGCAAATTCTGCGGTTTAGGATGAATGTTTTTTTCGGAACTTGCCCCGAGTGTAAATAAGGGTAGAGCCAAAAGTATTGAAATCAAACTATGAATAACTGTTCTGCTATGCTTCATGAGTAGACCTCGTCTCACAATGAGGTTGAGATGCCGATACGAATCTGGCGTGGTGATGAATAGTAACTGGGACGATAGAGATATTCCTCGAGATTATTATAATCCCAATTTGGATCCTCTGAAGTGTAGGTTGGAATGAGAGAATAACCTGAACGACCCGTATCTGAGTAGACAACGATCTCATTGCGAATATCAAGTAAGTTGTAAACATTGGCATTCACGCTGATTTCTCTGCCCAGGACTTGCCACATTTTGGAAATGCGCATGTCTACATTGACCGTTTGTGGTCGCCGGCCGCTATTCTCAAAGCTACCCCCCTCCAAACTGGGAGTCGTGGGCGTATAGGGTAATCCTGAACCATACTCTCCGATGAAACTAAGATTTATTGCATAGGGTAACTTGAAGAGCAGGGTCCCATTGAGTGTATGACGTTGATCCCAGTCCAGGTAGACCAATTGCTTCTCGGATTCCCTGTTGTTCTGAGCATCCCAGAAAGCTGAACGTGGATCAGAGGCATTTCCCTCAGCTACGCTATAGGTGTAGTCGATATTTGCTGAGAAACCATCAGTAAGACGTTTCTTCAGTGAAACAGTAACTCCTTTAACATTTCCATAATCGCGATTGACATAGATCCCATAAACCTCATTGGTAAATGTAGTGACAATCTTAGAACCCAGCAGGTTACTAATATCTTTGTAAAATCCAGTCACATCGATACCAATGTTTTCTCCAAACTGCTGTTGAAAACCAATCTCATATTGAACTGTTTTCTGAGGTTCTAAATCAGCATTTCCCATGGTTGCAGACGCAATACTTCCACCGACCGGGACTTCGAAATCAGGATTAATATACAGATATGTGTAGCTGGGGATCTGAAAGAAGTGACCATAAGAGAAATGAAGCACACCTTTATCCGTGATGGGGTAAGCAATCGCTAAACGAGGGCTGATCTGGATTTTTTGAGTAGCTTCTGTGAACCAGTATTCCATACGGTCCTCGTGGGTCTTAGCATTGGAAGCAACTGCTTCAGTCTCAGATATCAGCCCATCTCCATTAAGATCATGGAATTGATTGATCAATTTGAGTGGCGCATAAGGATTGGGATCTGCAGGATCACTTAAGGTGGCTCCATCGGGATTGAATATCTCATATCTTAGTCCGGCATTCACGATCATATCCACCACTTCGATCTTGTCCTGCAAATAGACTGCAAATTCATAAGGATTCTTTACCATTTCACTATAGGTCGGTGTGGATTCCTTTATATCGGGTGTCAGTATTTCCGGTGTATCATATCCTTCAGCGGGATCATACAGAATGGAAAAATCCCGACGGAAAATGCTGGTGTATTTTAATTCAAGACCACCTTGAAGCTGATGCATATGGTTGATTTGATTAGTCATATCAAGTTTGAGAAGCTGACTTCTGGTCATACGATACAAATGGTACTTGGAGATGCCCCCCAGATTAAATTTTTGTCCGGTGGATGCATCCAGAATATTATTGTCGTTTTCATAGGCTGTAAGATCATCTGTATCATAGTCTATAGGAGCTGGCATATCAAAATCAGAGATTCGAAACATATTTGATAAAAAGAGCTCTCCCCAATTCACCGGATAGATGTTTTCATAGTAAGAGCGACCAAAATTACCCAAAACTGAAGCCTTAACTGTATAGAATGC
>JAUVKO010000062.1 GCA_030596225.1 Fidelibacterota bacterium | reverse complement strand
TTTTGGAATCGATTATACTTATCAGGCTGCTACAGGAAATTCATCAGATCCTAATGAAGAGTGGATCCGCCAACAGGTAGATCCGCCTATTGAATCCGAGAAAAAACGGGTCATTCTGGACTGGGATCAAACCCACTCATTAAACCTCAGTGCGACAACAACCCAGAACGGGTACCGGATCAGTCTTATCGGAAAAATGGGTAGTGGTTTGCCCTATACCAGATCCTCTGCCCGCTATTCCAATCGCATTTACAATGGCGAACGCGAACCCATGACTCTAACCATCGATCTGAATATTGCCAAGGATGTCAAAATTATGGGTTTAAATCTTTCACCATACCTGAAGATCACCAATCTGTTGGATCGCAAGAACACCAAGGATGTATATGACTCAAGCGGTTCAGCTGAGTTTGACTATGATATGAATTTTCAGACCTACCGGGGCATTAAGACCCAGGAGGAATTTTTTACCCGACCGGATTTCTATTATGAACCCCGCAAAATACTTATCGGAATGGCACTGGGATTTGGAGGTCCATCATGAAAACCCGATTAATGCACTTTATGATGTTCATTCTACTACTAGGTTTCATGCTGCCCATGTTGGCGGATCTCAAGGCCCAGACTCCCCAGGAGTTCAGGGGGAATCTACTTTACCGCCGCGTTGGAACCATGGATGGAAATCTGGTCTTGACGAAATACAAGAATTATGGTGAAGTAACTGATTACCCCAATGAGCCATCCTGCAACTGGCCCAGCTATGGTCGTCACTATTGCGATGGGGTTGCTCTCATTGTTTCTGCAGAGATCGAGAATGGTTATGGTAAAATCGTACATCCCATGGAAACCCAGTACCGTGAATTCGTAGACAAATCACCGGAGGATATTCCCTGGGGTTTTGAGCCGAGACCCTTCTGGTTCAATATGGATCCCCAGGAGAACAAAATTCCTGCTGTGAGTAATGAACCCATCTCTTGGCCAGATGCCTGGGCGGACAAACCAAACTCATGGGATGGTTACTGGAATGGTTATTTCGGAAAGGGAATCTTCAACGCTGATCTGGAAACTGTGTTCGTATTTGATGATGATCCGGATAAAGAGTTTAACCGGGAGGTGGAGAAATACAACTACTGGTGCGATGAACTGGATTCAACCCGTGGCGGACTTGGCCTGTGGGTGAAAGCCCGCGGATTCCAGTGGAGCCACGTTCTGGCAGAAGACTGTATTTTCTGGCTTTATAATATCACCAACGAATCCACCCATGCGTATGACGATGTGTTCTATGCGCAGTATCTCGACTGGGGTGTTGGCGGTGTGGAGGATGGTGCCGACGATATTGGTGAATATGACGCTGAGCTGGATATCGCCTTTGCCTACGATACTGATGGTTATGGTACACCGGGGAACTGGTCTCCTGTGGGCTATGCCGGATACGCCTTCCTGGAAAGTCCGGGCATTAGTGACGACGGTGTTGATAATGACGGAGATGGGATTGTTGATGAAAAACGCTACAGCGAAAGTCCTGGTATCTGGATCGGTACTTACCCATACGGTTTTGAAGGCGCTGCCTGGGATGCCTTTAAGGAAACTTTCCTCCGGGAACCAACAGCCCACTGGTCCAACGATGAGGACTGTGATTGGGATGGATTCACCGATATGAACGCTAATGGTGAATGGGACTATGATGAACCCCTAAATGATGATCTGGGTGCTGATGGCGTGGGACCCTATGACATCCACTATATTGCACCGGATGCTGGTGAGGGTGATGGACTACCCACCAATGGTGAACCTGACTATAATGAAACTGATCCTGATGAATCAGACCAGATCGGTTTAACCGGGTTCGAGATCTTCCCTGTCCATGAATATGAGTTGACCAATGATGAGCAGAATTGGAAGGTGTTCTCCCGTTCTCTGGTTCCGGTACATGAACTTTTGCAGCCTAATAATCTGGGGATGTTTTTTTCCTCTGGAACCTTTCCACTGAAAGTAGGCCAAACGGAACGGTATTCCATGGCCCTGCTTTTTGGTGAAGATCGGGATGACCTTCTCAAAAATAAACGCACCGTTCAACAGATCTACAATGCTGATTACCGATTCTCGAAACCACCCCTGAAACCAACTGTTTCTGTCTATCCCGGTGATGGGCAAGTGACGCTGGTATGGGATGATATTGCTGAACAGTCCTTCGACCCCTTTTTACAGTCCTATGATTTCGAAGGATATCTCATCTATAAATCGACTGAAGCTCAATTCCTTGAGGATAAGGTCATTACTGATTCATATGGTAACCTGACCTTTCGTAAACCTGTTGCTCAATTTGATCTGGATGATGAATGGGAAGGACCTCATCCCATCGACATATACGGTGTGAAATTCAACATGGGTGAGAATACCGGTCTGAAGCATACCTGGACGGACACAGATGTATTCAATGGTCAGACCTATTACTATGCTGTTGTAGCCTATGATTTTGGACTTGTCAACTACGGTGATGGTCCTCCAGAAGGCCTTGCGCCCAGTTTGTGTGCATCAATCATCAAAACAGATGCCTTTGGACGGGTGACTTTTCTGGATGTGAACTGCGGCATTGCTATCCCACGGCCCTATGCTGCCGGTTACACACCACCACAATTAGATGATGACATTGTCCAGGAAGGTCCCGCCACGGGCAGTATTGGTGTAGATATTGTTGAAAAACATAACGTACCCAGCGGGATGATGACCTATGAACTGGAGTTCCATGAAACTACGAAATTTCACACAGCAACGATTCCGCAGTACACTCTGAGAGATGTGGTTCAGGATACGCTGGTGCTGGATACGATGGATGTCGTTATCATGGGGGAAGAGAGTCCTATTTTCAATGGCAGTATCATCAATTTCTACAACGATACCAACATTGTAGTCGATGTGGAAAATAGTGGCTGGACGGTAGGGGAATCAGATTTCATAACCCGTATCCGCCTGAACCCGGACTGGGAAAATTTGGGAGGATATCGGATGAATCTTAACATGCCCGCGGATTACGAAATTACGTTTCTGGGTGAGGATACAGTACAGACCTACAATACTCTGAACTTAGCTTCCCGTTATGTAAATGTTCATATCTATAACCTGACCGACAGTGTCGACGCGCTCTGGGCTTTATGGGATCACGATACGAGTGAGACATACACACACAGTGACGATATGGTTATTATAGTTCCCAATAGTGATTTCCCTGTTGGCCGACGTCAGACCTCATGGGTGATAGGTTTCCAATCGAAATATACCATCGATACTGTTTGGGTAGATGGCCTTCCCACGCTTGACACCCTAGCATCCACAATCGATCCCCCCATGCCAGGCGATGTCTATCGGTTGAAGACTAAAAAACCCTTCCGGGATGGGGAAAAGTACCGCTTTTCCATTATTGGTGCTGATTCAAGCAAGACATTGGCAGCGGATGAACTGAGTGATATCTATGTTGTTCCGGATCCCTACGTAGTGACTGCATCCTGGGAACCGCAAAACTACTTCAAGTTTGGACGAGGCGAGCGTAAGATCCATTTCTTTAATCTGCCCAGCATTTGCACCATCAGGATCTATACCTTGAATGGCCATCTGGTGGATACGATCGAGCATCAGTCGGCTGCAGATAATGGCATGGAAGCCTGGGATCTGCTTTCCAGTGAAGGGAGTGAGATTTCATTCGGTATATATTTCTATCATGTGGATGCACCGGATGTTGGTACCCATATTGGACGATTCAGCGTTATTAAATAGGAGTAATACCAATTGTACTTCAAAAGAGTCTATATGAATTCAAAAGATGAAGAATGCATAGACTGTTTTGAGGTGTAATTGGTATAATGGATTCAGAAAAATGCGATCAGCCCAAATCATTATTCTTCTGTTGTGCTTACTGGCTGCATGTGAACGGCGATCTCCCCGGGGTTTAGCCCAGGTGAATGGCCGTTCCATCAGCCAGGATGATTTTGTGTATGCCTATGAAACCAGTCCACGCTCAGTCCTGACAGGTCCCAGACAGACCGTTTACAACCGGGTCCTGGATAGGATGATTCAACGGATTCTGATGGCACAGGAGGCTGAACGTCTGGGACTTCAAAAAGTGACTGGGACTACCAGAGAATTAGAAGGTCTGGAAAACGCGGCTATTCGCCGGGAATTATTCAGGCGCAATATCCGAGATAGTGTGCAGGTGTCAGATGAAGATTGTCGAAATGCATTCGCAAAGGATCAGCAGACGCTCTGGGTGCAGCATACAGTAGTTGATTCCCTTGAACAAATCATTCCCGGTAGATGGAATCCAACCTGGGTGCATGTGGGCATCAATCCGGCAACGAAAACGGTGGAACGGGCAGGCTTTGGTAAGCTGGATATCATTAGCTGGAATGATGTTGATCTTAAGTTGGAAGAAGTGCTTTACGGACTTGATCTTAATGAAGTGAGTGCACCCATTTTGCAAGGTGGAGCAACCCACATATTCAGGATTGTAAATATTGAGACCAATATCATGACCTCAGAAAACCAATACCTGGAAAGTCGGGAGCATTACAGTAATGCTCTGAAGAAAAGGCAAGAACATACATTGGCTTTCAACTTCGTTCAGGAAATTATGACTCCTGAGAATCTCGTCATTCGGCGTCAGACTCTAGAGCAACTTGCCCAGGTGATTTGGCAACATAATCCTGAAATGGATAGTATTGCCGGCGGATCTGTCAGTGAACTGAGTCCACCTGAACTTGATCTTGATGTTATTAATGACCTGGAGCTGGCCAGCTTTAAGTCGGGTAACATGCTGGTTGAAGACTTTAGATTTTACTATAAAATGAATCCATACAAATTGAGCCGGACATCTCCGGACGATTTACAGAAGGATCTAATTAATGCCATTGGGATCTACGTTCGGGATATTGTATTTACAAGTCAAGGACGGGCCGCAGGATTTGCTGAAGCTCCTGCTGTAAGGGAAGATGTGAAATATTGGCAGGAACGTCTTTTAGCCTCAAAACTGGAAGCTTATATCTATGAGCGTATCACAGTCCCTGAAACAGAGTTACCTGAAGAAACCAATAAGATAGTTGAGCAGGAACTAAACGAATTATTTAATAATTTGAAGCAAGTGGCAGCCATAAGTATTGATGAAAAAATGCTCATGACCATTAAGACCAGCGATGAAGGACTTACGCGTAGAATTGACTTTTTTGCCGGTTATTTAAATCAGTGAGACTATGATTTTGAAATTGGAGCGATAATATGAACAAGAACATTCGGATAACCGTTTTGCTAATCACAATTCTGACCACAGGATTTTTAGGGAATCTAGTGTATGGAGGCGATCGCTTAACCAATGCAGGTACAACTTCGGCCTCTTTTCTGGAAGTGGGTATCGGTGCCCGCAGTATGGGTATGGGCGGTGCCTATGTAGCTGTAGCTGAGGATGCAAGTGCCTTGTACTGGAATCCTGCCGGACTAAGCAGAATTCAGAATGCCAGTGGTGTTTTTGAACAGGTTGACTGGATTACTGATGTCAGTTTCAATTTTTTAGCGGCTACTGTTCCTCTCGGAAACAATGCCGGATCAGTAGGTATATTTGTGAATGCCATGACGGTTCCCAACCAATTGGTGCGGACCGTTCAGTATCCCGGCGGTAGTGGTGAGGAATACTCTGCAGCCAGTGTTGTTCTAGGTTTATCCTTTGCCCGCAACCTTACTGATCGTTTTTCAATTGGAGCAAACGCCAAATATATTAGTGAACGGATCTGGCATGAACAAGCCAGCAGTCTGGCGTTTGATATTGGGACTTTATATGATACTGGTGTTAAAGGATTGCGAATAGGGGCCTGTATCTCGAATTTCGGACCAGGTTTGGAGCTAAACGGTAGTGATCTGCTCATTTTCCACGATACAGATCCGATTCACTTAGGCAACAATGATAAAATTATAGGTCAGTTGAAGACCGATGAATGGCCACTGCCCCTGAATATGCAATTTGGATTGGCATATACCATAAATTCTGATGGGGGTCTTCAACTGACACTAGCTGCAGATGCTTTACATCCCATCAATGCCTCCGAAAGTATAAATCTTGGAACTGAGTTAAAACTTTTTAAGATGCTCTTTTTGAGAGCTGGCTATAAATCCTTATTCCAAACGGATTCTGAAGCAGGCTTGACCATGGGAGCTGGATTAAATTACCGTTTATTCGGTTCTTCCAATATCCGCATTGATTATGCTTATGCTGACATGGGTCGACTGGGTAGTATCTCGCGCTATACACTTGGACTTACATTCTAAATATGCAGAATAGATGATTATGCTCTTCTTAAATCAGCTCTTTCGATCCCGAGGAAACGGATATATCCGGCACTTTATCCTTGTCATGATAATTGCTGGTTTCACTAGCTCCTGTTCTAATGACAAGGAAGCATCAACCGGATCTAAAACAGGGAAAACGATCATCACTTATTGGTGCTCATCGAATGCCCACGAGATCGCTCTGGCGAGGGAGCTTGTAGAAGCCTGGAACAAAGGTGATCATCCTGTTCAGGTGAAGATGCAACCCATTCCAGCCAGCCAGTCCTCTGAGGAAGTCCTGTTAGCAGCCATCGCAGGTGGCACTACTCCGGATATTTGTTCCAACATGTGGCCCGGTGCCATGGATGAGTTTGTCAATGCCGGTGGTCTTGTCCGTCTGGATCAGTTCCCGGATTTTTACGACTATAATATTGAGCGGGTTCCAGAGGTCTTGATGGAAACCTTTGCCGCCAGCGATGGTCACTATTACCAGCTGCCCTGGAAAACGAATCCCACTATGATCATGTACAACAAACGCATGTTCAGAGATGCCGGTATCGAGGAATTACCACGCACCTATTCAGAATTTCTGGAAGCAGGAGCAAAGCTGACTCAGGATCGGGATGGGGATGGTCATATCGATCAGTGGCTGGGATACCGCAATATCAAACCTATCTGGTGGCAGCGTTTCTTTGACTATTACACTTTTTATGTAGCGGCCTCCGGTGGGCTAACCCTGTTCGATGGGGATGAACTTGTTTTTGAAAATGAAGCCTCCATCGCGGTTTTCGAGCTATTCCGTCAGATCTATAAAAATGGCTATTTTCCCATCACAGAATTTACCGGTGACCAGTTCATTCAAGGAAATCTGGCAATATCCATTACCGGTCCCTATGCCATTAGTCATGTGGAGAAATTCAAACCGGAAGGTTTTGAGTATGATTTTTTCCCGGTTCCTGTTCCTGATGATCACGAAGGACTTCTGTATACTTACGGTGATCATAAGAATATCGCGATCTTTAGTACCACTGAACACCCGGAAGAGACCTGGGAATTTGCCAAGTATCTTATCTCAAAACAGGCAGATCTTCGTCTTCTGGAACTTTGCAGTCAGATTCCTATCCGGAAGGATTTGAGTATTGATCCCTATTTCTCGGAGTATTTCAATCAGAGAACGATGATGACCAAGTTTGCTGAACAGGCCATCTTAACCAGAGGGGTGGATGGGGCTGCTGAATTAAAAGAGATCTTCGATGCGATTTCTCAGGAGTTTGAGGCCTGCGCCATATTTGATGCCCGCACACCCACTGAGTCAATCCATCGTGCTGTTGAACGATCCAAAGTGATCATTGAATGGAATCGAGCCAAATGAAAAGTATCATGAGCAGAATGAAAGGGGAGGGCTTTACAGGTGGTTTGATGTCTCTACCCTATATCGTCTACTTCAGTTTCTTCATCGCATTCCCCATTGGATTCTCATTTATCCTTATTTTTCATAAATGGAATATCATTACGCCCATGGAGTGGGTGGGGCTGCGAAACTTTATCCGACTATTCAGCGATGCCCAATTCTTCAAAGCTATCCTGAATACTCTTACCTTTCTCGTTATTCATATTCCTCTGCAGATCATTGTGGCACTTCTGCTGGCAGTAGGTTTGAATCAGAAAATTCGTTTCCGTGGTTTTTTCAGATCACTGTATTTCATGCCAGTGATTGTGTCAGGGGTGGTTATCACCATTATGTGGCGACAGCTATACGGATATGAAACTGGTTTACTCAATATGATGCTGTTGCAATTCGGTCTGGATAAAATTCCCTGGATCAATCATCCGACCTATGCCATGCCTTCCATTGCTATTATGGCTACCTGGAAGAACGTAGGTCTTTATGTAGTTCTCTTTCTGGTGGGTTTACAAAATATCCCCGGATTCCTTTATGAAGCTGCTAATATCGATGGGGCAGGACCTGTACAGAAATTCTGGTACATTACCCTGCCTGCTTTAAACAACACCATGGTTCTGGTAATGATTCTTTCTACTATCGGTGGATTTTCACTCTTTATTGAGCCTTTTGTAATGACCGGTGGCGGACCCATGAACAGCACATTGTCGGCCATGCTCTATATCTATAATCAGGCGTTCTATTTTGGTCATATGGGATATTCAGCGACCCTGGGATTCTTCTTTGCCTGCATTGTCCTATTGGTGATCCTCATTCAGAAAAAAGTAGTGGAGCGTGATTAGATGCGTGGCATTAAAAATTTACCCCTTTATCTAGCCCTGACCGTGGGGGGGATGATCTTCGCTTACCCATTTGTCTGGATGTTTTTTGCCACCTTTAAACCAGAGATGGAAATCACCGGCATTGGACTATGGTCGGCTGATATGAGTATAGACAATTACCGTCTTGTTATGACTAAAATTCCTATCGCTCGTGCTCTTCTGAACAGTCTGTTTGTTTCCATCTGTGTCACGGCCAGCGTTTTGTTTTGGGGTTCCATTGTTGGCTATGCTTTAGCCCGACTTAAGTTCCTTGGTCGTGAATTGATCCTGGCTGTTATTCTGTTTACTATGGTGATCCCTTTTCAGATCACTCTGATCCCAATGTATATCCTTATGGTTAAATTTGGTTGGGTGGATACCTATTTAAGTCTCATTGTCCCGGGAATGATCAACTCCTTTGGGATATTGCTTTTTCGTCAGTTCTTTAGGGATGTTCCCCAGGACCTTATCGATGCAGCCCGTCTCGATGGTTGCAACGAATTCCAGATCCTTTTTCGTATTATGTGGCCCCTGTCAAAACCGGTTCTTATCACAGTGGGCATTCTAGCCTTCATGGGTTCCTGGAATGATGTGTTATGGCCCTTATTGGTCATCCGTTTGGAAACGCTCATGACCATGCCGCAGATAGTTACTCTGTTTGCCATAGGTGGTCAGGCTGAAGCCCAGATAGGTGTTCAATTAGCCGCAGCAACACTCCTGGCAGCACCCATTATCATTCTCTATTCATTTTTCCAAAAATATTTTATTGAGAGCATGGCTTCATCCGGATTGAAAAATTAAGATTGAAGAATGAAAAATGACAAACCCATAACAGGACAATAAATAAATAGTGAAAATCAAACTGGCACAAGATAGTCTTATGGACCAATGCCCGTCATCCCGCTTACCAGGGCGCCTGCCTTTGCCGAAACGGTCTCCGCCCGCCTTCCTTAGTACGCAGTACGGCGGACAGGTGCAGGCAGGTAGCCGTAGGGCGAAGACCCAAGTCGAGGGATATAAAGATGGTGTCAGAGCGTCAGAAAATAGAACATTACGAATACCAAATGTGAGCTAAATAAAAAGTTGGTAATATTTTACTTTATCTATTGCCAAAACTCAAAGCGTTTAGACTGGCGACAGAGTTATAAAAAGATTATTAAAACCACGCAATTAAGGAATTATTAAATACAATGAAATTAACCAGATATTCACGTGATCCGGTTATCAGGCCGGTACCAGAACACAAATGGGAACGGGCTGCTGTTTTCAATGCAGCCG
>JAUVKO010000023.1 GCA_030596225.1 Fidelibacterota bacterium | reverse complement strand
CCAAGAGCTCAAATTTTCCGTGGAAGTTAATATGTTGCCAGGTAATAGGGTATTTTTGCATATCCCCCCAAAAAGGTATATTCCAGGGCTACGCAAATTTTGGAGCCGTTTCTGACCGGGACAATAATTCCTGCACAATCTCGTCAATATCAATGGGTTGGAACGATTTAGTAAACTCATATCGACCGTAAAAATTAATGTGCTGCCAAGCTACCGGCGAAACCTTTGCAAGTGGACCAGATGCCAAGGAGATCCCGTCTACTGCCTGGCGGCGTAGAACATTAGACAAGATCAGTGAGTTGTAATAGATAATACAGTTAGCGATGAGACGACCACAGTCATTCCAAATTTGCTGTTCACCCTCTGTTTTGAACCGCAATCTACCAAAATTGGCATAAGAAACGGCCTTATGAAGTTTGTGATAACTTTCGCCCTGGTTCAATGCATGCTGCACATTGCGGCGAAGAGATAAGGAGTCAATGTAGTCAAGCAGATAAAGGCTGCGAATAATATTATCATACTCCCACAAGGCCTGTTTGGTTCTGTTCCTGCGAGCATAGGAACTGAGCTTGCCGATTACTATGGATTGCGTAGTTGTCTTCAAAGCGAGTGAGACAACAATCCGCTGGATATTTTCCCATTCCTCGATAACAAGTTTTTTGTTGATCTTGCGGATCGGACGGAGCAGCCAGTCAGGATCATACTGGCTGGGATGCATAAATCCGTAAAGTGCCTTGTTCACTTTGCTGTATAAATCTCGATAGCGCGGAGCAAATCGATAGCCAAAGAAATTCAAAATACCAAAGTTTACCTCATTGGCGCCATGCGTATCTGTAGAGTGAACATCTGGTTGAAAGTCGGTCGGGTTATTGTAAAGCAAATCGAAAACATAATGGCTCTCGTGCTCATTAGCCCCAATAATTTTGGCGTTAATCGGGATGTGATTAGCAATCAATGTGTAAGCCACAATTCCCTTCATCACGCCGAAGTATTTAGGGGAATACCGGGCATTGATAGTATGGAGTAGAGTCTCGAACTTCTGTCCATCACTGCTGGAGTGAACGACGCCTCCCAGGTTATATTGCTGGAATATAGGCAATTGGGCTATTGCATTGGCTACAGAAGCATTCGCTTTCTGCAGGGTTTCCATGCGAACAAAGTTGTTGGATGTTGATGTCAATGCCTGGTACCCGATATCAGAAGTCTGAGCCATTCGCCCCAATCCCATATTGGTTCCCCAGGCAAGAATACAGGCTGTCAATGTTCGTAGGTCTGCTTTTTGTCTAGCGTAACGATGCAGAACATGGGTAAACGCAGACATAAACTGACACTGGCGATTGACAAAATGAAATACCGCATGGATATCTACCTGTTTCAGGGACTCGAAAAAGGGGTTGTTCATACCTCTATCTGCACGTGAATATGGCAGGCGCCAATGACCACTTTTTTTGACCTCAATGTGTTCATTCTCTCCAGAGGAAATACGCTGATTAACTTGCGCAAGCCGCATCTCCAGTAGGTTGCTGAGATCAGTTAGATGTTCATCTATTGCTTGCGTGAGAATTGGCAGCCCCGCCTTGTCAATCAGCTTGTCCTTTTCTCGCCATTGGTTATCACTCAGTAAATCATCCTCAAAGCTACGAAATCGTACACTGTTCTGGCAAAAAATATCGCCAGACAGCAGCTCGTTCCGGAGACTGCGATAAACCAAGAATTCATAGCGGTCCACCAGGAGCTGTTTTTCTCCTTTGGGGTTTTTAGCATGCAGATAACGGCTGCTTGTATCAGGAATAAACCGACAGGGGATTTTATCTGCTTTGTACTGTGTTAGCGGCTTCTCTTGTTGAAGTGCTGTTTTCAGGAACTTCAGAGCCGGTACCAGGGGGTTATTAGGAGTCGCTGCCTCGAAAACCAGGATCCGGAGGATTGGCCGCAAACGTAGCTTAAAGCGATTGGAAATCTGGTCAATATACTCCCACTGAAATAGTTTTTCGTCCCACTGAGCAGTTTGTAAGATGTGGTCAGCCACTTTCTCCAAGTTCTCCCGTTGGATAATAGCAAACGCCCTGGCGCGCACTTCTTCAAATGGCGTTGCGGCAGCAATTGAGTCGTCCGTAAACAATTTGAGGACTTTCCCGGCTTTGTGCAGCTGACGGGTATGCTCAAGGCGCTGCTCATACAAACGCTCCCGGGCAGCGCTTTTTGCTTCATCGAGAAGCTGCCTGACCCGGTACATGAAACAATTGATCAGGTTGTCGTGTAGTCTTTGATAGCGGTGATGGACAAAACACAGCAAGTAGATGAATGCCAGATTCTTCTCAAGCTGGTTCATTTGGAAAACGGAATAATAATTGATCATTGAAGCGTAATAGTTGATGCTTTCATTGGAAATCTCCAACCGGGGCAAGACGATTTGGGCCACGGCGTATAAGGGTTTGATCTGTTCACCATGCTGGATCTCTTTGGTTATTTCCTTGTTGCTAAAGTCCTTTGGTTCACGTTTTAGCCGGGTAATCTCATATAAACCGTGGGGGTTGTCCAGTAAGTTGTTTAGAGCAACAGCATCGCTTGTAGTCAATTGAGATGAAGCTATGGCAACCAGGCGTTCTTTTTCGCGATGTAAAACATCTCCAATCATTTCTTGGATCATCGTATAGCCGGGCACAACAATATGATCCCTGGTTAAATATGCCAGCAATTCGCGGAAAATATAGATCGGGCGGCTGCTGATACGAGCTAGCTGTTGTGCTTTCCTCCGCAGCAAACTCCATTCCTCTTCACCACATGTGCGATAGTTTAACAACTCCATAATAAGGCGCTGCTGCTTGAGGCGTGTAACTTTACTAATCGCAAAATCACGAAGAGTATGGCCAGGAAAATAGGTGCGTTGTACGTAGTTAGCATCTACGACCACCTGCTCCTGATCGAAAACAAAAAACTGCTGCTGGGCCTTGAAATAGCCGAGCTGCAATATGTAATATATGTAAGATTTATGGCCGTGCAGCTGAGATAACAACGCTTTTTCCGGGGGTAAGAGCGAAAAATAGAACGCCCGATCATCGTCGTCGAAAATAGGTAGGCCAAAAACCGCTGCTATTTCATCAGCCTCCAGGATTTTTAATCGCTTTGTTACTGCTTTGCTGGATTTTTCTGCAGTCATGTTCGCACGCTCCTCAGACATATGTATAACAAACGCTTTCAGAGACACCCAAATTACTCAATGACCTATAGAAGTTTGATCAGAATATTGATACCAGAAATACCCCCGGGCGTCTATGTTTTTTTGCCTGAGGTTTATTACTTAATTTGAAATAGAGATCAAGGTAGAATACTGATAGCGTGATAGTTGGGCAAGGAGCAACCCGGGAGGGTAGATCAATCCGAACGCTAAGTTAAAAACTGTCTATTTGGGCTAGAAACTGATGCAAAAGCGGGATTGGGTTGTTCTGGATTATACCTTTTTGGGGGGTTATGCAAAAATACCCTAATAGGAAATATAGCCTGAGTATCTAATATTGGGATGGGTTAGGGATAGAAATGTCGCTCCAATATCCCCCTGCGCGAAGCGCTTAGTTCAACTATTTTTTGTTGCAATCTATTTTTATACTTTCAATGATTTTTAGTGCCTGGTCATTTAGAATTTCGTTCTTGCCTTCATATAACAAAACCATAATGTAGTTTTGGCTATTGTCTCTAATATCAAACAAATATAATCCTTGAGTTACATCAACAGCATTTTCTCCATCAGGATTTGTTGGCATAATAATATGTACATTTGAAAAAAACTGTGAATCAATAGTATGGCGTGATATAGCTTTGTCTACAATAACAGTGTCTGGACTATAGAGGTTTTGAAGCCTACTTACATTTGCATTAATATTATCTTCTGCGGACATAATAATCGTATGCCCACAAGCCGATCCATAAATCTCTACCGAGGTTATTCCTTCATCCTTTTCATACGACTTTGGCTTTATAAATATTGTAGCACCCCTTCTGTAATAAGAAGTTTTCCATCCAATGGGTATTTCGACAGCAACTCCTGAATTATCGTTTGCATACCATCGATTTGAAAGAGTCATTAAACAACCCGACGAAATGAATGAAATAGTTAATAAAAATAGTGTGATAACTAGGAATTTGCCATTCATTTTTATTGATGTTATTTTAGAACACAATCTAATAATATCCATATTTCACCCTCAGATTATCATAAGTATCTACTACTGTTGTTGCTTCCAGTCATTATAGTAATATCTTCCATAATCTAACCAAAAATAAGTATCTCCTGATGGGTCTTCTTCGTATTCCCAACTTTTCCATTTCTGGGCAATTAAATTTGTAACTAAAGCGGGCTCACCAACTGCTGCTCCCCACATTCCTTGAGCAATATAGTTAATATCGGACCTTCCATAACAACCGATCGTTTCAATACATACGATTTGATCTGCTGAGTATATTCCTGCTGGGTTATCTGTGCGAGCTTCCGACCCACCATTATTATAAAATGGGGTGTCATAAGTATCCCTACCTGACAAAAATCCTGGCCATGATAGATCATGACTAAATAAATCTTCTGCAACTTTATCAGCAAAAGCTTTAAAATCACTTATTGATATTGGATTATTCTCACCGTAGGCTGAAAAATCTTTCAGATAAACTTTGTTCCCAAAACAGTCGGGTAATGGATTATTACATACTGCGCTAACAAGTTCATTTTCAGGAAATTGGAATGGATTTAGATAATCAATAATCTTGTCGGTTATGTCTTTAGTGGGAGGTTCTGACTCAAACGGTTCCCCTCCCCAACCCTCCTCTACATAATGTCCCGAAGGATCAGTATACTTGACAGGATTACTGTACACGTAAGCATAACGATCAAGGGAGAGGGGATTCCCGGGATCTGGGATCAGGGTATCAGCTTGAGTAAACCTTCCTACAACGGGATCCATCCACCTGGCCTGGTAGAAATACAATCCAACTTCAGCCTCCAGACGCTGCCCAGTATATCTGTAATCCGTCAGAGTCATCCCTCGACTTGCCCTCATCTCACCAAAGGGCGTGTAGGCAATCTCTCCCCGCCAGGAGCCGTTTGCATGGGCTGAAACAGAGGAGGATCCTAGGTGATCAGATAGAATCCAATTCAGGACCCCATCATCCCTGACAGCAAATCTCTGCCCACCCAGGCTGTAGTACTTACGCTCTGTTTCAACTTCCCCATCAACTTCTAACTCATAAATCTTACCAACATAGTAGGTAGTCACTCCGTTGACCACGCTTTTAACCATCTTGCCGTTACTATCATAGGTGTACTGCGCGGATTCCAGCGGCTCAGGTGTGGGTTCGAACTGCGAATCCGTTGGCGTGAGAATGGGATTAATGGTCCCCGTTTGGGTCGGTGAGGGAGTAGCGCTGGGTGTATAGGTCAAGGTCGGGGTGGAGGTGATTGTAGGAGTTGGCGTAAATTCTCCTGCGTAAGGATTGAGGGACACCGCCCAGGTTCTATCAATATCTCCATACAATGAGTAGGAATGGACAACACTCGCAGCCCCATTTTCATCACTCACCCCCATGACTACTCTTCTGTCATTATCTGGATTCTCTTGATCTCGGACTTCAATCCTTTCTGTTTGTCCTAATCGCGGATTCACATCCTGATCTGTTATAGTCCGGTGACTTCCAGCGCCGACCACAAGCGAGTCCGTAGACGATGAGACTGTGACGCTGGTTCCGTTCGCTTGAACTGCCCCACTAATGGGGTTGGTCTGATGTACTCCAGTATAGGAGACAGCAGCCCCGGCCACTTTGCTGCTGGCACCAAGAGTTACCAGCACTGTTTGTGCACCTGGAGGAGGACCAACCAGGGAAAACAAATAAGAATTGTTTACAGCGATTTCTTGGGTCATGGATTGACCGGCATATGTTGCGCTCGCAGTGGTTGAACTAAGAGTTCTGACAAAAACCAGCACGATACGGTGGTAACCATAAGAAGTATGAGTCCACTCCAGAGAACTGGATCCCCATTGGGCTCCTCCTTTCCCGGAAGCAGCATCAAATTGGATCGACACCTGGGTTGGCGTTGGGGATGGCACTGCTGTATTACTTGGTGTCGGCGTGGGATAGATGGTCCCTGTTTGTGTTGGTGTCGGCGTTTCACTTGGCGTAAAAGTGATCGTTGGTGTTGGCGTGATACTAGGCGTATAAGTTATCGTCGGTGTTGGTGTCGGGATCTCGATTTGTTTTTTCAATGCTGCAATAATCCAGCATGACGGACTTGATCTAGTTGTTCCCGAAATCCAGTCCACCGTTACAGATGAAGCCCCAGCTTTTTTAGACACGCCCAGTCTGGATTCATTCTCAATAAGCGTTTGCCCTGTGGTATCAGGAACAGGATTGCTACCTCTATATGTGGAGAACACGTCAATAACAAGTTCACCTTCGGCTGAAGTAATTGATTTAGCAAAATTCAGATCATCATCTGTGTCTAAAGCGTATTCATCAATCTGGCTGAATAAATCTCCAATGTTTGCTCCCGATATGGCTACTGCTACCAACTCACCGCTGCTGTTGCTTGGTGAAATTGTGTACGACGATCCAGTGTCTGGGTTCTCCAATACCCACAACTGAGCAACTGAATCATATCCGCCAGGATTAATTGTTTCCTCCTGTAAAGTCATGCTCTCGCCGTTATAAGTCATGGTCGAAGGCCTGTCATTTGAATACCCAATACCATAACCTACTATCAATAAGTTTGTACCAATTGGGTTGATGAAAGATTGATCTCCTCCACTCCAGCTTGTGCTCGCTTCAACAGCTGGAACAACTGGTATCGGCGTTGCGCTAGGGGTTGGGGTTGGCTGGGCCGTCGCAGTAAAAGTGGCTGCAGGTGTGTTGGATGATGTTGGCGTATTTGTCTTTGTAGGTGTGTTAGATAGTGTTGCAGTGAATTCTGGAGTAGGTGTAAGTGTGGGTGTCGGGATATCGGTCGAACTAACTGAAATCAGCCGATTTTCAGCATCATAGATGAGATTGTAATCATCTTCGTTAATCTGCCTTACTATCTGGTTTCCATTGGCGTCATATTCATAATCATTTGCTATCCCGTACTCAGCAACAGCATGAGGATGGCTTACATCATAAACATAGTCTGCTAGGCTGGTTGGACTTGATCCCTTTCCTGTCAGGTTACCAATCGCCGAAGCGTATTCATAGTATTCATCAAATATACTTGCGGTTGAAAAATCTTCCACTTCTGCAGATAACAAGCGGTTCAAGTTATCGTATGAGTAAGAAGATACTTCCTGGTTTACATAATCAGTGATCTCCAGAATATTGCCATTAGGATCATAGTCATAGGTGAGGTTCTGCAGGGTCACTCCACCAACCTGGTTGCTGGTGAGGGACTGAAGCATTCCTCCATCCTGTGCGGTTCCCCAGGGGAAATACTCGAATTCGCGGGCTATTATGGCCTGTGCCCCAGATTCGCCTAGATCCACACTTGTCAACCTACCAGCACTGTCATAGGTGACATCAGAAATATAGACAACGGGTGTGGCTTCGGTGTTTTCCATCCCGATGATTGCTTTCTGGTTGTTGTATTCGAACTCAACTACCTCAACCTCATCATCCGGATAAGTGATGGACGCGACCATATCTGCACTGTTGTAGGTCCAGGAGGTAATGAATTCTATTGTGTCTGGTTCTGGATCTTCATTCTTTATATTCCTAGTTTCTGAGAGCACCCTTCCACGGCTGTCATAAATCCAGGAAGAAGCTCCTGATCCATCAGACATGCCGGTTCTGCGTCCTGTCCCGTTGGTTCCCTGGTCGTAGGTATAGATGACGGAAGGAGTAGTCCCACAGGATCCAGACCCTGAGTAGCTTTTGCCTGTCAGGCGGCTCAAGTCATCATAGGCCAAAGTGGTAGTGCAGATACGCGCATCTGTTTGACTGGTCAAATTCCCAAGCGCATCAAATTCATAAGACCAGGAACCCATATCAGGATCGTCCATACCCGTTTTTCTACCGGCCTGGTCATAGGTGATCTCGGTGGTCAGTGTATCCTGAGATAGTTCTAATAGCTGCCCTAAAATATCATAATCATAGGTGACATCTTCTAGATCCGTACCCGTTGGTGGATCGACCTCAATCGTGCGGCCCCAGACATCAAGATAGGAGTTGGTGGATTTCCAGCGCGGATCAGTGACCTTGACTTGCAGGTCATAGTAATAGGTGTGAGTGGAATTGCCATTTGGCGCGGTCGTGGAAATGGGCCTATTAAGCACATCGTAACCAAAGGTTGTGTAGCTGCTCCAGGATGGTGTTCGGTAACCGCTGCCAAGCGGCACATCATAAGGAACTGACTGCCGAATCAAGTTACCAAATTCGTCATATAGATTGTTGGTGATGATATCCCGGGAGATCCCATTGACATCAGCTCCCAGAATCTGGGTCTGAAGCAGTTCTCCCAGGCCAGAGTAATATTTCCGGATCCGGAAGTTCTGCGATGAGTTGATCTTCTGAATCACCTCGGTATAAAAAGGATAGTAGCTGTCATAATAAACAAACTGCAGATTAGGAGTCGAAGTACAGTTCTCGCCGGGATAACAAACCGAGGCGATGCGGCCAAAGTCATCATATTCGCCAGTGGTCACAGCACTGTTGGGGTCTGTCACCGAAGTGGGCAGTCCCAAGGTGTAATCATATACCGTTGTGGTGCTCTGACTCAAGGGGTTGGTGACTGTTACTGGATAAGTGTGATAGGTGCTGTCGTAGATTGTGGCCGTGGAGATGGATGTCCCCAATCCAAAGCCAGAATAGTTTTCCAGAGCTTTGTACTGCGTAAAAGCGGTCAGGTTACCGTAGGTATCGTAATCAAATTCCTGATCCACAAAATCCAGGGATTCAGCCAGCACACGGGTGCCGGTCAAAATGCCTGTGGTTGGTGTGGTGGAGTAGCTGATGGCGTCATCATAAAGGTACCGGGTGGAGGTAGCCAGATTAGTGCTTGTGCAGCTTCCTGACAAACATTCATACTGCCGGGTCCTGGCAGGCAGGCTCACGAGGTAAGCCGTTGTAGTGTTGATGGCATATTCGTTGACTGTTTTGCGGTACTCAACATAATCACTCTGGATGGCATCCTTGCCAGCTTCAATGATCTCCGTTACGTTGCCATGAACATCATATGTATAGCTAGTCTCCGTACCCGTCCAGGAATAATCTCCCTCGTAGACCCTTGTGGAAGTTTCGGTAACTTCTGTTGAAACAACTTTTAAATCAATATAGTCAAGTAGATTCGAATCGCTCAAATCGTCTATGCCGTTATCGGGAACTGTATCATACAAAATTTCATAATCATAGACCAGATTTGTCTCTGAATAAGGCTTGCCTTCCTGATAAGCATCAATGTCCAGAACGCCATCAATAACATAGGCTCTGAACCGCCAGCTGTAGGATGAAAGGCCTTCGATTTTCTCTTCTCCAGCATTGGTGGGGTCGTCCAGCTGCCAGATCCGAACTCCGCTGCCTTTATCGGTATCAACAAAGAACATAAACCCATACCATTTGTCCGGTTTATAGTCCCCCAGAGCTATTATTGTTGATCCGTTTTCTGCACCCTCTCCATTATCATAACGAGTTCTAACTTTAAGTTCTCCATTGTCCTCTATAATGTTAAATCCAAAAAAATCTCCCGTATTCCCTGCTAATCTAATTTGTGCTTGTTTGCTGCCACTTCCCAATCGGAAATGACCTAGAGCCAGATCGCCATTTGTTAGGCTGTAAGAACTCCTCCTTACACTGACACTCCAATCATTCACAGTGTTGGTCATTCTCAAGTGGTTATCATAATCAACGCTGTAAGTGCTGTCGATTTCATGTGTGCCAGCAGTTGAGGTTGTCCAGTCAGAAGTATCTAGAGAATCAAATGCATCCCAGAAATCTTGGCGAAATGTAAATGTTTTATAGGGACTGCCTTTGAAATAATCGTTCTGGTAGTACCAGGTCGTTTGTGCCAAATGTTTTTCATCCACCACCTGGGTCATCTGGTTGCCGCGGTATTCGCGCATTGGATAAGAATAGAGATCCTCAATATTTTGCCCTGCTTCAGCTACTGCTTCAGACCGATACTCGTCATTGGGAGAGGGATTGTCATACTGATAGGTATAGGTTGACTCTCTTCCAGTTACCTGATCCTTGATTGTTTTTGAAATAACCCGGAAATATACCGGCCGCAGGGTAAATTGCATTTTGTAGATTCTGCAGTCGGAACAATCGATCCGCAATTTTGTATCAGATGGATCATAATCTATAGGGATCTCAAATGTTTCCTGCAAATCTACCTGCTGATAGTTATTACCAACATCATCAAAGGATGCATAGGTAAAAGAATACGGAGAAGTATCCTGCTTGATAAAACCCCACTTCCCATCAGTTGTGTCATCGTCGCCACACAGTCGCAAATAGAAGTGATATAGTCCTCCCGGGTGGGCAATGTGTTCGGGAATCGAATGGAGTCCAGTTCCGGGGTCGTTGTCGTGGCCAATTTCCAGGTAGCCCGGAGAACAACTTACTCTGCCATAGTTCGGCGGCCCTGCCACCCAGGATGTGCCCAGAGTAGAGGTACATTCGTTGCCTCCAAAGATAATCAGCATGGATCTTAAATCATCATTTACATCATCATGATAGGTCCAGCGTTCATACTCTAAAGTTATATTTCCCCCAAGTCCATTTTCCACCTTAGTCAGGTGTATATCATCTTCATAATAGAAAGATGTCGCCGGTAAGGAATCTGTCCCATCTCCGCTAATTTCCTGAACTTCAATCAGGGTCAGAGTTTTTCCTCCCTCGCTCCAGGTAAATGCGGGATAAATTTGGTTAATAGTATTATCCGAATAAGTGAACTCATATTTCCGGATCGTGTTCCAGGAACTGGTACCATTGGGGTCATGTTCAATCCGAACTTCTTTCAACCTCTCGGTGCCGTAAAGCACCTCTGAATCGCTATCCTCCCAGGCCGATTTATAATCATCCCGGTCTTCCCGCACAAAATGCACCCGGTATCGGTCATGGGGATAGGTGATATATTCCGGATAAACAGCCACTTCATTAGCGCAGCCTGATTTGGTTTCGGTGTAGTAAGAATAAACAAGCTCGTTGCCGTGAATATCGGTCACCGTGGAGAGCGACCAACGCCAGATTATGTTCAGATCCCCGCTCGTGGCCGCGCATCCATCAGTTGTGTGGGTTTCTGCGATATCTTCAAATTCATAGACTGTGCCGGTCGTTGTGGTGACAGTCCAGCTTTCTGTGGACGAGTCATATTCGATCTTATTATATGATTCATCTGCTGTCCGGTAAGTAGTAACTGTTCCACTTTCGTTTACCGGCAGTAAAGTGCTGCCAATACCTGCAACGGCTATGGTGAATGTATCGTCAGATGTATCATCATCCGTATCATGCATGATGCGAATGATCGATCCCGTGTCCAGCGACCAACCGGCGCCCACCCAGGACGCCTGAGTATAGAGGCTGGAGTTATCGATCATCTGGCTGTTGTAGCTCAATGAAAGAGAGGGCTGAAGGCCCCCAGGGCCCGGTGGGGTCCAAAACGGCATACTGTATGTTCCTGCCCCAATGAATTCAGAGACCTGAAAACTGTCGATGGTTGGCAGGCTGGCTGCCTGCCAGGTTTCAGCTTTGTAGTCAAAGACAGTAAAGTGATCCGTCTGGGCAGTGAGCGTATTTGTATTTGGATCAACAGTTGTTGGAAGAGGGCGCCAATCACCCATATCCTCATCGAAATAGAAGATCTTGAGCTCGTCTTCCTGCCAATCCCAAATCTCATCATCCGCATAGACAAATTCAATCGTGACCGGTTTTTCAAAGCGGGTCACATTTTTGGCCGTCTCGGTGTTCACGGCTAATATCTCAACAGGTTTACCGGTCAGCGACAAAGAGGGAAGGGAGTTTTCATCTGGATGCCGGATATCTACTGCAAGATTGGAGGTTGTCGAGAACGCAGGAAGAGAGACTTTCACTTTATCGTTAAAAGCTCTGAGAGAAGATGCTTTGGTCTTATCAAAGGTTGCTGCAGGCACACCAACAATGATGGAAGTCCTGCCAACTGACTTATCATTCTCATATAGCTCAAGTCCAATTACCACATCCTCGAGGGTTTGGACAACGGTCGTTGGAAGGTTGAAGGTTGCCGATCCGCTCGAGGAGATGACTGGAACAGATATCTCCTTTTCAATGAGTTTGGACGAAATATCAAGAGATTCCGGCAAGGTGATGATCATATGCCGGGTCTCACCTGGTTCCAGGAGATACCAATCAGGGAGGGACCAGTTCAAGGTAAAAGGTTTATCTTCAATGAAAATCGCAGGTTCAAGGGATGCTTTAATTTTCTGTTCGGCAAATACCGATTCAACAAGGTTCAGCTGATTAGTGTCATTTATATCACTTTGGGTATCAGATATATCTGTTGTATCGGGAATACTGGTGGGAGCTGGGGTTGATGTAGGTCCAGGAGTAGGAGGTAAATTGAAAGATGTTGTTGTGTCAGCTAGCGGACTAATGGATGAGTTGAATGGGATACTTGACTCAATGAAGGGAGCATTGTTCTGATTTGCCTGGAAATTACTTTCGGCTGCGCTTGCAAAAGAGGCCAATGGAGAAAGCGCCGTTGATAGGATAATGATGCTGCAGGAAAACCTTAAAGATAGCTTTTGAAACCAATAAGGGAAATGGGCGTCACGCAAGGTTTTTAAGTTCCGACTCATTTCGCTCTCCCTATTCAGTTGTGAAAAGTATTTATTTGCATTTATTCATTATATATAAGCTGCTCAGATATTCAAAGTGATTATTCTCACAATATTCATAGAAGACATATTTGGTGAATTTTTGGATTTCAAATATTTCTCCTCCCCTAATAGCGTTTGATCTCCTGTGGATGGTTTTCAATATACAAAAAACCGTTTACTATCTTTCACTTTGTCAGTGGTTTATAGATTACTACTGACATTTTGTCAGTGGCGAGCCCAATTCTGTGATCATGTTCACATATTTAGAGGATAAAATCTGGCCTTAAAGCAAAAAAGGACAATGATTTTGACTTGTTTTCCACTTTTTCGAGATAAACTGCACCGAAATTGCACCCAATAGGAGCCCCTTACATTAAAGGGGCTCCTATTCTGTCTCTTAATTTGACTCTACTGGGCCGGCACCACCTCCTCTACTTCCGCTTCTTCTACTATTTCCGGTTCTTCTACTTCTTCTTCCTCTTCCCCGTTGATGATCGAAGCGGCCAGCTCCTGCAGCGCCTCTACGTCTTCTTCTGGAACATGGCTCGCCTGCCAGAATTTTTCAAGTAGCTCTGTAGGCGATAGATCTCCCACTGTTTGGTCCTGGGGAAGGCGAATGCGCTCATCCATTTGAGGACGTTTCACAAAATGGAATTCAAAGGCGCCTGAGGCATACTCCTGGATGGCTTTCTCGTCGATGAGAGGAGCCCAAGCCCGGGGATATTCCAGTACCAACCGGACAACAGCGTCCTTCATGACGTCCTGAGCCGGCAGGGTTTTGATGATTTGGTCTGTAATGTCCTCTTGACAAGCAAGCTCAAGAGAGCGGTCATGAAAAGGCCGGATATCCTTCAATTTGCGCCAGTCCAGATCCGTTTTTCCCTTCTTTACATCAGCCAGGACAAAGAACTTATCATCCTTTACTTCGCCAAAGTCCACCCGTTCAATGGATCCAGAATAGACCACAGGGGGATGGCTTCCTTCATTCAGGTTCTGGGATTTGTGGATGTGGCCCATAGCAACATAATCCAACCTGGGATCTACAACCATGGATTTTGGAAGTACGAAATCCTTGCCCAGTAAGACCGTCCGCTCTCCCCCATACACTGCTCCTTCTATGGAAGCATGGGCTGTCAGGATAGTGGGCAGAGCTGGATCGGCCCCGTCGAGCCACTTTTCAAGCACATTAGAAAGGCGCTTTTCCATCTCTTCATACAGCCGCCCCAGATCCCGGGTTTGGAAGTCCAGGTAAGCCATCAATCCCGATCGAGATACCCAGGGAACAGCCAGCAGCTGAAGAGCCAGTTCCTTTCCTGGAACACAGAGGGGTTTCAAATCCTCCGGACCCAGAAACATCGGTTTATCCACAACCAGGACGTGGGGAACGCTCAGCGTGCTGAATTCTTC
>JAUVKO010000205.1 GCA_030596225.1 Fidelibacterota bacterium | reverse complement strand
ATTCTCTCCATGCGTTTACATCAGATTCTGGCAGGGGATATTTCAACTGAAAGGGGTATGCAGCTGGCCTGGGATGAAATACAAGTCATCCAATCCAGAGGAAAAACATTGTGAGAATATTCCGACGGCTGGAAGCTTACCACATTGAGATTCAGCATATTATGGTATTGTTTATCATTGTGATGATATTCCAGATGGTGCTATCTTTCATCAATAATCAATCCACCAATCAACTTTTTCGTCAGTCCATGAATTATTATCGAAGGGATTCTGCAGAACGCATAGCTGACCTGACGACCACAGCGCTTGAGCTATTAATCGAACATGGACGTACTCAGTTACATGGTGACCCCCAAGGACGGGATGCAGCCATTCAATCTTTCGATAAACTCTTGAGTCAACAGACCTTGCAACGTAACATTAATGAAGTCTACCTTCTCATCGCACATGAAGATACTGTATTGGTCATCTCAGAGGGTAGGCAGATCTATGATCTTTATGTTGGGAGCGGGTTAGTCCAGTCCTCAAGTGATTTGCCCTCAGTAACAAGTGCTCTTCGCTACTTTAAAGAAAATGAGAAAGCTCTGATCCAGGATGAGCAAATCATGAGTTCACTCAAATTGGATAATACTTTTCATGTATTAGTCCCATTTTATTATCGTGGGGAAGTCACTGGTGCAGCTTTCATGCGAATCACCCCTGATGTTAGTGGGCTTTTGTCTGTCCTGAAATCTGCATATAATCAGAGCGGTGTGCTTTTTACAGGTCTGATCCTTATGGGATTTATGGCCATGTTTTTTATCTATTCCTATACTGCCCGTGAACGTGATCTGGTACAGCAACAGTTGTTCAATCAGCATTCAAAACAACTCAGGGAACAGGTTGAGCATCAAAAAGAATCCCTTTTCACAAAGCGAATTTATCATACGCATCACAAAGCCGAAAAGGTAATGGGTTTTATCAAAGAAGACCTGCGTAGTCTGAGTGAACCCAATCTGGATGACACTCGTTACCGTGTTACAAAATATGCTAATTATGTCTCGCGAGTGATCTATGACATGAAATCTTACGACCCACCGGTACATGTAATTCGTAATCCTCTCTTTCAAACCAGTATTAATGATGTGATCAAGTTTATTGTAGAAAATATTTTCCAAAGAGTGTACCGGAAAGGTGAAGAAAAGGCTGTAAGCATTAAGCTGGATCTGGCTGAGAACCTCCCTGTTCTCCAGGTGAATGAATATGTGATCTGGGAAATAATTGAACCTTTAATCCAAAACGCCATTGATCATAATTCTGATCGGGCGATAATTCTACAAGTAAGAACCCGATTAAACTCGGAAAGTAATGACCTACTCATCGAAATCAGTGATGATGGTAAAGGATTTGCCGAAAATTTATTAGAGCAAGATGATGAGGGAGTGAAAGCCCTGTTTAAAGAATCAGTAAGCACTAAAGAAGGAGTCCAGAATTCCGGTTATGGCTGCTACCTGGCACGAGAAATCAGCCGGCGTTGTGGTTGGAAGTTAGATGCCCGTAATAAAGCCGAGGGAGGCGCCTGTTTTACCATTCAGGCAACATTAGGATAAATATGGATCAGGAACAGATTAGAGTAATACTTATTGAAGATGAAGAATATGACGTTCGTCGTATCAAAAACACCATAGCTCCCTTCAGGGAGAGAATTCGAATTGAAGAGATTGTATCAACTGGTGAAGACGCTCTTAAAGCGATTGACAAACTAGGTCCATTCGATGTGGCCATCCTGGATTATCAGATTTCAGGCGGACTGTATGGAGAACGACTTATTAAACGTATTCGGGAATTGGATGCCAGCATACAGGTCATTGTGATAACAAAAATGACCATTAATCAGACAGATATACATTTTGCGAATCAAATGCTGACAAGCGGTGCCTACTGGTTTGGGACTAAATATCCATCGGATATTGAAGAGTTTATCTATCAGCCAACAGATTTCGTTCTTACCATTCTTAATGCAGCAGAGAAAAAGAAACTGGAAATGGATCGGCTCAAGTCGCAGAATCGACTGGATCGTAAGATTGACAGGATTGTCCAGGAGCGACCTCTCCTGGGCGAATCGTCAAGTATCCAACAAGTCCGGGATCACATCTCCAAATTTGCAGTGACCCAGGCAAACGTTCTCATCACGGGAGAATCTGGTTCGGGGAAGGAACTTATTGCCAAAAATATCCATTATCAAAGCGAGCGGCGCTATGAAAATATTGTTACCGTGAATTGTGCTGCCATACCTGGTGAACTTATTGAAAGTGAACTCTTCGGATTTGTAAAGGGTGCATTTACGGGTGCCAAGGAAGATAAGGCTGGACTCTTTGAATTAGCCAATCATGGCACCATATTTTTGGATGAGATATCTGAACTTCCCTACCTGGCTCAAGCCAAATTACTACGTGTATTGGAGACGGGGGAGATGGATAAGATCGGTCGTAAAAAGAGTTACAAGGTGGATGTGAGGGTTATTTCCGCCACAAATAAAAATTTAAAAGAGCTGATGGAACAAAACAAATTCAGAGAGGATCTCTACTATCGTTTGAATATCCTGAATATCCAGGCACCTGCTATTCGAGAACGACAGGATGATATTCCTTTACTGATCAAATATTTTGTGGGTCACTATTGCCAAGATTTAAGCATCGTTCCTCCTCGTATAACTGAAAAAGCCTGGAATATGCTGGAACAGTATCATTGGCCCGGTAATGTACGACAGCTAAAGAATGTTGTTCAACGTCTGGTTATTTTAGGAACCGAAGGTATTACGCAAGAAATTGTAAATTTTGCTTTGGATATGCAATCTCAGGACAGCATTTCCTCATTGGTAAATCCGGTATTTACAGAAAATACCCTTCTTCCCCTCAAAGAAGTGGAACATAATTTTCGTAAACAATATTTTGAATACGTGCGGAAGCATAGTCGGACCGATACAGAAGCTGCAGGAAAACTGGGACTTGCTCCCCCTAACTTTCATCGAATGTGTAAAGAACTTGGATTAAAATAAAATCCAGGAAACAGTTGCGGTCTCTTATCATAATGATAAAAATATTATTCCAATAATAAACAAAACCGGAAGTATTTTTAGTTATGTCTCTGTCACATAAAAAATATTAGTTGCATTCTAAACATTAAATCCAATCGCAAGGAAGTTTGTAAACTGCTAATTAACAAATACCTCTGAGGATATTATCTTGCCTCTGAATTAGCTAAACTAAGACTGCATACATAAATTCTGGTTCTCCAGTGGCAGCTGGTCTGGTATTTGACCATCATATCTTAAGAATTACGTAAAAGTATCTTTTAATTCATGCTAATTGATAAGGGCCCTGTATGAGTGGACTAGATTTTGTTGTAATCATTTTGTATTTTATCTTGGTTTTGGGGATTGGTGTTTATTTCTCTCGTCGTAATTCAGATACCACAGAGTACTTTTTAGCTGGTAGAAATGTAGGCTGGATTGCAATCGGAGCATCTTTATTTGCCTCAAATATTTCCAGTGAACATTTCATTGGTCTTGCCGGGACAGGTTCAAGCAGTGGCATGGCTGTTGGTCACTTTGAGTGGTTGGCAGCGTTTATAGTATTACTCCTGGGATGGATTTTTGTACCCTTCTATCTGAAATCCGGAGTGTTTACTATGCCTGAGTTTCTTGAACGGCGATATAGCCGATCCAGCAGGATGTATCTAACCTCTGTTTTAATCTTGGCTTATGTGATTACCAAGATTTCAGTAACCCTCTATGCAGGAGGTTTGCTGCTGCATAAAATTCTTGGCTGGGACATGATGACATCAGCTATAGTCCTCATCATTGTAACTGGTATATATACCATCGCAGGTGGATTAAAAGCTGTTATTTATACGGAGTTACTCCAGACCTTTGTCCTTATCGGTGGGGCCGTTGCTCTTACTTTGCTTGGTTTGAATGAAGTCGGTGGATTCACAGGTCTCCAGGCAAAATTGCCCCCGGATTTCTTCAATATGTTTAAAGCGATGAATCATCCTGATTTCCCGTGGACAGGAATCATTTTTGGAGCTCCTATTCTGGGTATATGGTATTGGTGTACAGATCAATTTATCGTTCAACGGGTCTTAAGTGCTAAAAATATCAATCATGCACGCTCTGGTGCCATCTTTGCAGGTTTTCTTAAGATTCTGCCCGTATTTATTCTTGTACTTCCCGGCTTGATCGCGGC
>JAUVKO010000232.1 GCA_030596225.1 Fidelibacterota bacterium | reverse complement strand
AGGATAGCTCACCTGAATCAGCATCCACAGTGACATCTGAGTGACAGACAGTCAAAGGAATACGTGTCTTTGACCCTTCGAGAGGGCTTCGATAAACTCAGCCACCACCTCCAGGAAGACACGAACATAACATTATTGAATGATAAGGAATTAAATCATGAAAAAACTAAAACTAACCAAGAAAACCGGTTTCATCACCCTGATCCTAATCACCGCTCTAGGAATAGGGGCTTGCTCAGCTCACCATGGTCATCCCCGCAACATGGATCCAGCCAAGATCATGAAACGAATTACTAGAAAGCTGGATCTGAATACTGAACAGCAAAACAAATTTCAGGAGGTGCTGAACACAGCAAGTGACTTCAAACAAAATATGAGCTCAAAACATGATGAGTTTGCTGTAACCCTGGAAAAGAATCTTGTCCAGCCAACCATCAATGTGGATGAATTAAATACACACTTCGATGCTTTGGGATCAGATCTAAGTGATTTCAGAAAGACTATGCTGACTCAATATGCTGATTTCCACGCCAGTTTGAATGATGAACAACGCTTGGAGATAACTGGTTTTCTAGAGAAGATGGAGAAGCATAAAAGACACTAACTTATAAGGTATCATTAATCAAAAAGGCGACGATTTGAATCGTCGCCTTTTTAACTTTTAAATTATCCCCCAATTTATTTATAATAATCCTTCAGATAGTCTTGCACCATGCGGGTACCGGTAAACTGAACACCTGTTTTGATAGATTCCCGAATCATACTTAACCATTTGGTTTGGTCATTGTAGAAAGTAGGGATAACCTCTTCCTCTAGAAGACGATACAAATGATCAGCATCAGCAGCGTCATTAGCCTTATCCGGATCTCCAATAGCCCAGCCATTGATACCATCCCGGCATGCCTCAGCCCACCAACCATCCATAATTGAAAGATTAGGGACTCCATTCAAAGTTGCTTTCATTCCCGATGTACCGGATGCCTCATTGGGTCGCAATGGTGTATTGAGCCACACGTCAACACCTGCCGTGATCAGGTTTCCTAACCACATGTTGTAATTCTCAAGAAAAACAATCTTAACATCGCCCAGTAACTCTTTTGCCTGGAGTACAATGTCCTTCAATATCTCCTTGCCATGATCGTCTCGAGGATGCGCCTTGCCAGCGAAAACAAATTGAATCTTGTTACCCTTTGCAAGGCGGATAAGCCTTTCTTTATCATGGAAAATAAGTCTTGCCCGTTTGTATTCTGCTGCTCGTCTTGCAAAACCGATAGTCAGGGTCTTGTAAGCAAGAGCTCTCTGTGATTGTGAATTTGCATAGTCCAATAAGAATTTTTTCTGACTGCGGCGCGCAAATAACAGATCTTCATCCGGAACAGAATCAATTTCAAGCAGTCGTGTCGGATCCTCTCGCCAACCAGGCAGGTGCCGATCAAATTCTTCCCGAAAGATCTTTCCCACCCAGTAGCGATGGAAAACTCCGTTGGTCACATGTCCGATCTTGAAATTGGGGAATTGTTTACGAGCAACTTCGCCATGAAGTTCCGAAACACCATTGGCACTGCGACTAAAATAAAGTCCCAACTCAGTCATGTGGACTCTACTGTTAAGCACTATTGAGGGTAGTTTACAATCGTCGGGAAGAAGACCACCGATGAGTTTCTTCACGCGATCCGCTGCAAAGTGATCATGACCGGCGGCAACTGGAGTATGGGTGGTAAAATGGCAGCGTTTTCGCACTTCAGCTTCATTCTTATTAAACTCTTTCATGAGTTCCAAAGTGAGAAATGAACAATGACCTTCGTTCATATGATAAGTGCTAAAATCTTGATAACCCATTTTTCTTAAAGCTCGGATACCACCAAAACCAAGGATAGCTTCCTGTAAAATTCGGTGATCCTTGCCTCCCGAATAAAGTCGCAGGGTAATTTTCCGATCATCTTTAATATTTTCTTCAGTATCAGTATCCAGCAAGAAGATATCAATCAGGTTTCCATGAATTCCCTCAAAGGAATATTTCCAGACTTGTACGTGAACATCTCGACCTCTCAAGGGTAGTGTGATCATTATATCCAATTTCTCAAGCAGTGGATCCGGCTCAAAACGAGGATAGACTTCAGTCTGGTTCCCCTCTTCATCCATACGCTGTTTAAAATATCCTTCTTTATACATCAGAGTGACTGCAACCATATTCACTCCAAGATCTGCAGCAGCTTTTATATGGTCTCCGGCCAAAATACCGAGACCTCCACTATAAGTATGGAGACTGGGAGAAATCCCTATTTCAGCACTGAAATAAGCAACAGTGGCTTGACTATTCGACATTTATTCCTCTTAATATTTCTTGTTCATTTTGGATAAATTTGAAATCTTTCACAACGAATTTAACGAACTTCACGAATCTCATTTTAGGGCTTTCACCCTGTGCAACCTGACACAATTCGAGAATTTAATGTATAAACAATTATAAATGATTGTAGCTTCAATTTCTAGTTCAGTTTCTTTGTCTATTCCGTTGTAAATAAAAAGTCTATAGTTGGTTTATACCGATATTAAATACAGTAAAGTCAACCTTATTTAAACTTACTAATACTTAGAATAAGTTCAGTTTCAAAGGTTTCACCGGGGGTTAAATCAAGCTGCCAGTGAGGTAGGACGGAAGAGGCTTGATACACCCGTTCAAAGCCAGCTTCAGACATGGAAACTGTTTCAATAGGTGCTCGCCATAGTTGGCATGCTTGTGAAAATTCCAGATCTATCTTAAAGTTATCCCACTCATTGACCAGGGATAGTATTGAAACTGCTGTATCATTCCCATGCGTAATCAGATTTCCAGCCTGATCACCATTTAGCAAGTAATAACGGTCAGGGCTATTGCCACCCAGTAAACCGAAATTGAATTCCAGGCCATAATTAGACCGTAGGGTTTTTGCGCTGTGATTATGAACACTGACCTTGATAGAGAGCTTACTGTGGTGTAGTTCCAGACTCTTCTTAATACTTAACGCAGTTTCACCAACTTGGGCATCACTCTCAATATGTACACCTGCTTCTGCCTGCTTCACACGGGAAGATTGAATATTTAGCTTATCAACCAGAGATCCACGATAATACGCGTTTTGATCCTGCTTATCATTAAAAATGTGATCGATCAGATTATGACGGGAGTAGCTATCAATAAACAGCTTGTTTTGCAGCCCCTCTTCTTTGGTTAAAATCTGATCATGGATGGATCCACCTGTTGAATGTTCATTGTTCGCCAGGGCTAATTTTTCATGATAGCTCTCAGAATAACGCTGCACATAATTAGTGATATTGAAGTTTGCCGGCAACCAGTCGATCTCACGGATGTGTCCCTGGTCAGCAGTAAGAAAAATCTGGATCTCATCAGAACGGAGTCGGTATTCTTTGATCCCATCGCCATCAATATCTGTCAGACCAGCAAAAACTCCACCCGATTTCAGGAAAGCAGCTTCAGCCTTTAGCAGGTGTTCATAAAGTGCGTGTCTCAAATGTGGCAGATAAAGCCCGCCAAATACATCATGCCAATACCCACAGTTACATTGTGCCCGATAGAGATCATCCAGAAGTGACTCAGGTACTCCACCTTTGGAAGTCAGCTGCTCCAGATTCAATGAAAGGTACTGCACTCTCTTTTGCATC
>JAUVKO010000038.1 GCA_030596225.1 Fidelibacterota bacterium | reverse complement strand
CAGTTCTAAAGTGTCTATTAACTTCAAAATATTTTAGTGCTTTTACGATCTTAATGTTTTCTGCATAGCCATGGCTATGGATAAAATATTAAGTGAAGTAAAACGGTAAAAGATGAAGAAATTACAGGCAGTTTGGAACTGTAATTGGTATAATATGACGGATGGTGTGTCATACTTCGACGAGGCTCAGCAAGACACACCTCCTTAAGGATTGTTTCCCTGTCGTAGATCCCGTTATTCAAGTCAAGGAGTTCATTGAAGAGTATGATAACAAACCAATTAGCGGTATAGTCTTTTATGGATAGATCGTAATTCGATTATAATTCAACTTAACCGAAATTGTCTTAGACAGGAAAGTATTTTGTAGAGATCGTTATGATGTAGTTGGATGGGTACTCTAAATCTCGCGGCGAAGACGGGCGTGCCACGGCGAAGCGATAGCAAGACTGAATCCTATTTATCCTTGGGGTATAAAATTGCAGATGGTTGAAAAGATCTAAATCTCGCGACGGAGACGGGCCACAGGAATGCTTAATTGCTCACGGTATTTGGCCACAGTACGACGAGCAATGGGGAAGCCTGCCTTCTGCAGGACCTTGGAAATGGCCTCGTCAGAGATAGGATGTGACTTATCTTCACCCTCAATGATCTTGCGTAACTGCTCCTTGATACGACGGGTGGAAATATTTTCACCATCTTCAGCTTCAATCCCTTCACTAAAGAAATATCTTAGCTCGAATGTGCCCCAGTCAGTCTGAGCATATTTTCCACTGGTAACCCGGCTGATCGTAGAAATATCCATGCTGATATCCTCAGCAATATGTCGCAAGACCATGGGTTTCAGTTCATCTTTCCCGTTCAAGAAGAACCCCCTTTGTCTTTCAATAATGGCATTGATTACTTTGAGCATGGTGATTCGTCGCATCTGAATTGAATTGATAAACCATTTGGCAGATTCAACCTTCTTTTTCAGGAAGAGCTTCGTATCCGTATCCAGTTTTCGTTGATTATGAAGCATGTTTTTATAACTGCCGGAAATGCGCAATTCAGGGATAAAGGAATCGTTCAGAGTGACTACGAATTCACCATCCTGTTCCCTGATATAGAAATCAGGAGTGACATAGTTGGTTTTGGGGTCCAGATACCCATCTCCCGGTTTCGGATTAAGGTGGGAGATCAATTCTTCAGCCTCTCGTAAACCATCTTTTGTAAGATGTAATTTGCGTAGAATTCTTTCAAAACGTTTGTTGGCAAATTCATCAAAGTAGTCCCGAACAATGAAATGAGCCGGTGTGTCGGGATAAATCTTTTCAACTTGAACTAATAAACATTCCCTTAGATCACGTGCACCAATACCTAATGGTTCCAGATGCATTAATTGAGCGTGGAGTTTTTCAAGTAGCTGAACATCAACCTCAAACTTTTCAGCAATAAATTCAAGCTCAACGATAAGATACCCACGTTCATCAATACTCCAGACCATCTCTTCAATAATAGTCTTATGTTTTTCTTCCAGGTAGAGAGTAGCTATCTGTTCGAGTAGATCTTCTGCCAGACTGGGATGATAGGCATTCTGAATTTCGAACTCCTCGGCACTCTTATCGTAATATTCCTTTGCTTCATAACCGTCATTTGAGAAATAATCTTCCAGATCGATCTCAGGCTCTTCTGTTTCAGCCTCTTCCTCTGGATTGTCCAGTTCGAGCACATCATCCTCAAGTTCCAAAAGAGGATTGATCTCAAGTTCTGTCTTGATGCGCAACTCCAAGGCCATCGATGGAAGTTGCAACAAAGTTGACAACAGGATCTGCTGAGGTGTAAGGGTTTGCCTTAATTCAAGATGTTGTGATAGTTCCAAGGCTCTTATCGATCCAATTTAAAATTACTGCCTAGATACAATTTTCTCGCCTGCTCATCGTTTGCCAGGAACTCGGCATCACCGGATAACAATATTTTACCTTGAAACAGCAAATAGCTTCGATCAGTAATAGACAGAGTCTCATGAACATTATGATCTGTGATAAGGACGCCTATTCCTTTGGTTTTCAAAGCAAGAACAATCTGCTGAATATCTTCTACAGCAATGGGATCGACACCGGCAAATGGTTCATCCAAAAGAATGAAATCAGGGTCTGTAACCAGGGCTCTGGCAATCTCCGTTCGGCGTCTCTCTCCCCCGCTTAGCTGGTAACCCTTATTCTTGCGAACATGGCCAATTGAGAGTTCCTCCAATAGATGCTCAAGTTTTTCTTCCTGATCCTGTTTATTCAGATCCAAGGTTTCGCAAACCAGTCTAAGGTTATCCTCAACGCTCAGTTTCCTGAAAATACTGGTTTCTTGTGGAAGATATCCAACACCTGCCCTGGCCCGTTGATACATGGGAGAACGGGTAACATCCTCATTACCTAAAAACACAGAACCTGAGTTGGGGCGCACCATTCCGGTCACCATATAAAATGTTGTTGTTTTGCCTGCTCCATTTGGTCCCAATAAGCCAACCACCTCACCCGTGGCCACTTCAATGGAGACATCGCTCACAACGGTCCGCTTACCGTATTTTTTATAGAGGTTGTTTCCCTTGAGGAGTTTTTCACTCATGATCAAACTCTCGATAACTTACACCGGTTGGTTGGGTGATAGTCCAATGCTCCAAATTAGCATCCGACTCAAAACCTACGCCATACAAGGTATCAGTATCCGTGGTCAGTATAATGGATTGGTCAGTATATATGGATTCCTGATTTTCATTCCAGTACAGAATACAGGTCGACAGGGTCATCCCTGAATCAGCAGCAACAAAGACATTGCCAGTGGCCGTAAAGAGATGTCGTTTATCATCTATTCTTCCAGTATCAGCCGTCATCGTTGAGCTATGGGCGCCATTTTGATCAAAGAAATCCAACTGTACTTTGCCAATAAAAACTATTTCCTTGGGGTTATCATAATTTGCAGAGTATGCAGCTCGAGCCTGAACGGTTTCCTTACCGACTGAATTGATCCGAATGGTCGGATTCCAGCTTTCCTGTGTAGGGATGCGCTCATTCTGCTGCTTATCCTGCTCCGGGGAATTCCCTACCGGATCACAGGACATAACAAAGCTTAGAAGAACGATCAAAAATGTAAATCGGGCTATCATCAGTGCAATGTAAACTCGGCATGAAACAAAGTCAGGAAAAAAGCTGGCAAACAATACTATTTTGGCATAGTCTTAGATTGGGCGCAAAAAGTGCACCACTAGGAGACAGATATTGAAATCCTTTCGCCAAAGTCTGACCGATAAAGTCCTTGTTTTTGATGGAGCTATGGGTACCAGCATCCAAGGTCTGAAACTGAGCAGCGACGATTTCTGGGGGAAAGATGGCTGTAATGAACTCCTGATTCTTTCCAAACCTGATGCTATACGCTCTATCCATGCCGACTTTCTGCAGGTGGGTTGTGATGTAATCGAAACAGATACCTTTGGCGGGACGCATATTGTATTAGGTGATTACGATCTAAGCGATAAGGTCTATGAGATCAACCTGAAAGCTGCCCAGCTGGCGCGTTCAGTGGCCAATGATTTTTCAACACCAACTCATCCCCGCTACGTTGCCGGATCCATGGGTCCCGGAACTCGACTCCCGTCTTTAGGACACATTTCATATCATGAATTATACCAGGCTTATCGCGAACAGGCGGCTGGCTTAATCGATGGTGGTGTTGACGTTCTGCTGGTCGAAACTGTTCAAGACCCCCTGCAAGCTAAAGCTGCTTTAAATGCAGTTTTTCATACACTTCGAGAGAAGCACATTGATTTGCCTGTCATGGCATCTGTGACCATGGAAACCACCGGGACCATGCTCCTGGGGACTGATATGCTAGGTGCCTTGACTACACTTGAGCCCTATCCTCTGGAAGTGGTTGGTCTAAACTGTGGTACCGGCCCCAAAGCCATGAGTGAACACCTTCATACCCTATCAGCGCATTCTCCTTTTCCTATATCTGTTATTCCAAACGCAGGACTTCCCCAAAATATTAACGGTGAGATGGTTTATGATCTCACAGCCCATGAACTGGCTCACGATCTGGGACACTTTATCTCCGGCATGGGAGTCAGCGTGGTGGGTGGATGTTGTGGCACTACCCCAAATCATCTTAAAGCGGTTGTGGATCAAGCCGGGCGTATGAATCCGGCACCCAGGAAGCCTGTATTTTCAGCTGGAGCAACTTCTCTTTATGCTGTTTCCTCCTTTCAGCAAGAGCCAAAACCTCTGATCATAGGTGAACGCACCAATGCCAATGGCTCAAAAAAATTTAGAGAAATGCTATTGGCCGGCGATTTAGACGGCATGGTCAGCATGGCTCGCAATCAGGTAGCTGAAGGCGCACATATTCTGGATGTTTGTGTTGCCTACGTGGGTCGTGATGAAGCCGCTGATATGGATGAGTATATCCAAAGACTTAATAGCCAAATCTCTATCCCCTTAATGATTGATTCCACAGAGATCAAAACGATCAGGATAGCCCTGGAACGGATCACAGGGCGCGCTGTCGTGAATTCTATCAATCTGGAGGACGGCGAAGCAAAAGCGTCTCAGGTCATCAAGCTGTGTCAAGAGTTTGGCGCAGGTCTGGTGTGTCTAACCATTGATGAAGAAGGCATGGCCAAGACAGCTCAACACAAACTAAGCATAGCCAAACGAATCTATAAGTTGGCAGTGGTCAAGCATGGTATGCGTGAGAGTGATCTATTCTTTGATCCACTAACCTTCACTCTGGCCTCTGGCGATGAAGAATTCCGTAGGTCCGCTAACGAGACATTAGAGGGGATTCGTCTGATCAAGGCCGCCTTCCCAGAAGCCCATACCAGTTTAGGTATTTCGAATGTTTCCTTTGGTTTAAAGCCGGCAACCCGACATTTACTCAACTCTGTCTTTTTACATATGGCCATTAAAGCCGGTCTGGACGCAGCTATTCTTCATGCAGGGCGCATTCAACCTTTTTACCAGATCAAAGAACAGGATCGTAAACTATGCGAAGATTTGATCCTTGATCGCCGTGCTCCTGATTACGATCCTCTGGCAGAGCTTCTGGAATCGAACACAGATCTGATCAAAACAGCCAAAAGCAAATCTGATCTATCATCATTACCAGTCACAGAACGACTTATACAGCGCATCATTGAGGGCAACCGCTCCGGTCTGGAAACTGATCTTGAGCATTCTTTGAAAGAACATTCGGCTTTAGCTATCATTAATAACATCCTCCTGGACGGAATGAAAGAAGTTGGAGAATTATTTGGAGCCGGGAAATTGCAATTACCCTTTGTGCTTCAATCTGCAGAGACCATGAAAGCTGCTGTCAGTTTTCTGGAACCGTTTATGGACAAAACTGATACTGCAGCCAAGGGTAAGATCATTTTAGCGACGGTCAAAGGTGATGTCCATGATATTGGCAAGAATCTGGTTGATATCATTCTGAGCAATAACGGATTTGAGGTCGTTAATCTGGGAATCAAAGTCTCCGTGGAAGCCATGTTGCAGAGATTCAAAGATGAACAGGCCGATGCTATCGGAATGAGTGGTTTGCTTGTCAAATCAACAATCATTATGAAAGAAAACCTGGAAGTGTTGAGCGATCACGGGGTTACACCTCCTGTAATTCTGGGTGGAGCCGCTTTGACCCGTGCTTATGTGGAGCAGGATCTTAGAAAAAATTACGATGGGTCACTTGCCTATGCCCGGGATGCATTTGATGGCTTGCGGTTTATGCAGCAACTGGCTGCAGATTCACTGGAAAAACAGTCAGACATTAATGAAACTGCCAATAAAGTTCAAGCTGAAAATAAAACAGGCCAGCAGGATTTTGAAACTATAGTACCTGCAATTCACATCCCGGAACCGCCCTTTTGGGGTCGTCAGGTAGTAGCAAATATTGACCTGCAAACTATTTTTCCATATATCAATCAGGCAGCCCTTTTCAGGGGGCAATGGGGTTTCAAAAAGGGGAAAGTCAGTCCTGCAGATTATGCTAAAATTGAACATGAAACGATTTTGCCTACCTTTGAAAATCTTCAGAAGCAAGTTGTCGCTGAGAACCTGCTCACTCCTAAGGTCATCTATGGCTATTACGCCTGTCAATCTGAAGGTGACCGGCTCTGGATCTATGAACAACCCTCTGACAAACAGCCCCGGCATTATATCGATTTTCCGCGTCAGGAAAAAGCACCCGGTCGGGCTATCCCTGATTTTTTTCGTAGTATTGAGTCAGATGAACGAGATGTGCTGGCTTTTCAGTTGGTCACGGTAGGAGCAAGAGCCACTGAATATGCTCAGGAGTTGTATGCCAGAAATGCTTATACAGATTACTTGTATTTCCATGGTCTTGCAGTTGAGACTGCTGAAGCGCTGGCTGAATATTGGCATCAACAAATACGGCGTGATCTGGGTATTCATGGAGAGGATGGCCAGCAGATTAAGCAACTTTTCCGGCAAAAATATCAAGGTAGTCGCTATTCATTTGGATATCCTGCCTGTCCAGAACTCAAGGATCAGGAATTGATCTTTAAATTGCTGGATGCACCCGCTGAAGGGCTGGTACTAACTGAGGAATATCAAATCGTTCCTGAACAAAGTACTTCAGCGATCATTATCCATCATCCAGCGGCAAAATATTTCTCGGTATAATTGAGTAGTAGCCTATAATCATTATGAACTGAGCCTGTCCTACCTGCCAGGTCGAAGCCTTTTGGCATAGACTGGAGCTTGCCTGCCAAGTCGTAGCTCATAAAGCGTAGACTGGTCGAAGGAAAGAATCTTGATCCTTTGACAGTTAGTGCCATGCTTCGAGTCCCTCTCCTTTTCAGTCGAGCCTCAGCAAGACACACCTGCATTCATCAACTTAAAAAGTAAAGACGTAGCATGTTAAGTCTCTACATCCATCAGTAAAAAACCTAATGAAATTAAATTGATCTTTGTTATACTGACACCATGAATTCATCAATTTCAGCTAAATATTATTAAATATAAGATATCATTAGAATGAAAAAACTCGGAACCTTTGCAGGTGTTTTCACACCGACAATACTGACCATTCTTGGTGTGATCATGTATCTGCGTCTGGGGTGGGTGGTTGGAAACGCCGGTTTTGGTGGTGCCCTTGTGATCATTTTACTGGCCAAGCTCATCACAGTTACCACTGGATTATCCATTGCCGCTATCGCAACCAATACGCGGGTTGGAGCGGGTGGCTCCTATGCCCTTATTTCAAGATCTCTGGGTGCTGAAGCAGGCAGTGCGGTTGGGATTCCCCTTTATCTATCACAAACATTGGCCGGTGCAATGTACATTTCTGGCTTTACCGAAGCCTGGCTTGCCCTCTTCCCAAGCCATGATCCCATAATGATCGGCGTTTCCGTCCTTATTCTCGTTTTGGGTGTTAGTCTGCTGGGGGCTCAATTCGCCATGCGAACTCAATATTTAATCATGTTCGTCATTGCAGCATCCCTGGTATCCTTTTTCGCCGGTGCTGGAGAGGCCAACCCTCAAATCCTTGTCTGGGGTAGTTTTCCAAAAGCCTCATTCTGGGTGGTCTTCGCCATCTTTTTCCCGGCTGTAACAGGGATTGAAGCCGGTGCAGCTATGTCAGGTGACCTGAAGGATTCAAAAAAATCATTGCCACTCGGTATGCTGTCTGCGATTGCAGTCTCATTCATAATCTATGTAGCCGTAGCCTATTATCTGGATCGAATGACATCACCTGAGACTCTTGTTTCAAACAATACGATCATGCTGGATATATCAAAATGGAGACTGGTGGTTGCTGCCGGTGTCCTTGGTGCCACATTATCATCTGCATTAGCTTCTGTTGTAGGAGCTCCAAGAACCCTCATGGCTATGGGATCTGATAAGGTTATCCCCTTTTTCCGATTCTTTGCCAAAAAAAGCAAAGCCGGAGAGCCAGTCTATTCCATCATTTTTACAGCCGGTGGTATTCTGATCAGTCTTCTACTAGGTGACCTTGATACGATAGCGCCCTTATTGACCATGTTCTTTCTAATCACCTATGCAACCATTAATGTGGCTGTAGCACTGCAGTTAGGAATTGGGATACCATCCTTTAGACCGCGTTTCAAGATTCACATCAGCATCCCCATCATTGGTTTTCTATGGGCTGTAATTGTTATGTTCATGGTGAACCCGATCTTTGCCACTGTAGCCTGGCTCCTGATCATTGCGGCTTATCTAGTCCAGGTGAAACGCGGCTTGCAAGCACCCTGGGGAGATGTCCGCTCCGGAATGTTCATAGCCATGGCCGAGTGGTCAGCCAGACAGTCGGAAAAGCTGAAGTCACATCCAAAAACCTGGAAACCCAATATCATGGTGCCGGTGGAAGATCCTGCAAACTGGCATCAAAAAATGGCTTTTCTGCGAGATATTGTTTTCCCCTCCGGTACTCTGCGACTTTTCTCCGTAAAAATTGCTGAGGAGAGTATAAATTCCATCATCCGTACTTTTAGTGATCGACTTTTTAGTCGAACTTCTGATGTCAAAAAGCGCTCTCAGGAGCACAACCTGAAAAAAAACCAACTCGCTGATCTGGCATCACAGCTAAAGAAAGAGGATCTCTTAGTCACAAGCTCAGTAATCGAATGTCGTCATTTCCTGGAAGGTATCAGCATCACATCCCAGGTTATGCGTAGCATGTATTTTCCGCCCAATATCATGTTTTTAAGTATGAGTCATAACCGTAGTAAAGATGCTCGACTGGAAGACATGATCACCATTGCGATTCGGGAGAAGATGGGAATTGCTGTCTATTCTCAGCATCGTGAGAAAGCTTTGGGGAATAAAGAAATATTGAATGTTTGGTTGAGACGGTCCAGCCCTAACAAAGACCTGGCTATTCTTGTGGCTATCCAGTTAAATAGAAATTGGAATGGTCAACTCCGATTCATCACGGTGGTAGCTGATCAAAGTGAAAGTGAAAGTGCCCGTTTAGCACAGGAAAGGCTCATTGATCGCGCACGATTGCCGGTATCGACAGAAACGCTTAGCCTCATTGGAAACTTTAAAGAAGTTCTGAACATGGCACCAATTGCTGATTTGAATATTTTTGGAATCTCTAACGAACTGGATGGCGACACCATGCATGATCTTGCTACTGCTGTAAACACTTCCTGTCTATTTGTTAAGGACAGTGGCACTGAGAGCATGGTGGTTTGACGATGAAAGAGAATATTAAAAGTATCCAAATTTTGCGCGGATTTGCAGCCATCGCCATCGTTTTTATCCATATGAACGGAATTATTCGGCTGTATGGTATGCGCGGAGAAAATCTTTTTACCAGTACTGAAATGGCCAATGCAGGAGTAGATGTTTTCTTTGTGATCAGTGGGTTGATCATGGCGTTTATCACTTACAATAAAGCGTCCACAGAACTAAAGACAAGTGACTTTTTTATCAAACGGGTCACCCGTATCTATCCTATCTATTGGATCTATCTGATCCTGCTCTTGATTGGAAATGCTTTGACCCAGGGATCACTGCCTGAGACAATGAGTAATCCTGGTTTGGGGACTCTGCTTCAATCATTCACTCTGCTCCCAAGTCATGAATTACCGGTTCTGATCATTGCCTGGACTCTAAAATTTGAAATATTTTTCTATATCGTTTTCACACTGCTTATCGCTTCCGGGAAACATTTGGAGAAACACTATCTTTATCTGTTCTCAATTGTCATGGTAGTGCTTGGATCTATTTTAAACCCGCAACAAGCCATTCTGAAGCTTATGACAGATCCACTATTACTTGAATTCACCATAGGTGTTTTTATTGGAACCTTGTACTTAAAAAAACAAAAATTGAACCCTGTTTTGTTCCTTTCCATAAGCGTAATTCTGATCATTCTAGAGCTCACCGGTTATTCACTGGCAGAAATATTTAACATGTATGGTACACGATTTGGCCGCCTGGTCCGCTTTGGACTACCGGCATCTTTCATCGTTACAGGATTCTTATTTGCCAATGATTGGATCAGTAAATATTCGCCAAGAATATTATCGCGGATTGGTGATGCATCATACTCGCTTTATCTGTCACACATTCTAGTCCTGTCACTAGCCGCAAAGGTCTGGTCATTGCTCCATTTGAGCACTTATCTTTATGATCCCGTTTTTGCCGTATATTTGACTCTGGTTTGTTTAGCCTGGTCGCTGATAAGCTATCGCTATCTGGAGCAACCGCTGATCAGGCTTTCGAGGAAATATCTCCCAATAATGAAATATTGATTGATAATTCTTTTAACGCAAATTCGCGATAGATATTTTACCAATAGATTGTATACAAAACAGCTAATATCCCAAAAATCCCGATTGCTCCGGCATTGAATAATCCATCTGTGGCAAACAACTTACGATCGATCTCTATACCCTTTTTATCTGCAGCCCCTTTTCCTTCTCTAAGGCTAATAATGATCATCAATATGGACAACAGGATGAATACTAAACCCATACGATTCAGGAATGGCATAGCCGGGATTAGCAGACGAAATGCCAGGCTGGCAGGAATGGCCAGAATAGCCACCCATAGGGCAGCCTTGGTAGTCGCTTTTTTCCAGAATAGACCAAAAATGAAAATCGCAAATATTCCTGGACTAACAAATCCAGTGAACTCCTGAATATACTGAAATGCCTGATCCAGAGTGCTCAGATTGGGAGCAACAAAAACCGCAATGACCAATGCTATTACTGAAGAGATACGGCCGGTTCTAACCAGGTTCTTTTCTGATACTTCCGGGTTGATCAAAGCTTTGTAGATATCCATGGAAAAAATAGTGGCTGTGGAATTCACCATGGAACTGAGAGAACTGACAATAGCAGCGATGAGTGCCGCAAAAGCCAAACCCTTCAGACCAGCGGGTACGAAATTGTTAAGCAACCAGGCATAGGATTCATCAGGCTTGGGCAGATCCGGATTTAAAACATAGGCTGCGATCCCCGGAATAACCACGATCAAAGGCATAAGTAGCTTCAGATAACCGGCGAAGATCAATCCCTTCTGACTTTCAGCCAGACTTTTGGCAGCCAGAGCACGCTGAGTAATGTACTGGTTACAGCCCCAATAAAAGAAATGGGCAATCCATAAACCCCCAATGAGTACGGCCAATCCAGGCATTTCAGCATAATTCGGGTTATCAGGCGAAAGGATCATATCGAATTTGTCCGGTGCCTGGCGAACGAGTTCTGCTAACCCTGAAAACACACCTTCTCCACCTGAAACCGCATTTAGGGCCAAGAATGTTGTCAATAAACCACCACCGATGAGAACCACGACTTGAACTACATCTGTCCAGGCTACTGCTTTTAGTCCACCATAAATTGTGTAGAGACTGCTGAATATGGCTAATCCGATGATTCCATAGAACAAAGGTACGTTCATAATTGATCGCAAAGCCAATGCTCCCAAGTACAAGACTGAAGTAAGGTTGACAAAGATATAGACCAACAGCCAGAATACGGCCAGGCTGGTTCTTACTCTACGATCAAAACGAATCTCCAGAAATTGAGGCATGGTATAGATCCTTTTTTCAAGCAGGATCGGCAGGAAGTATTTGGCAACAACGATCAAGGCAATGGCTGCAGTCCATTCATAGGATGCGATAGCCAGTCCAATGACATAGCCTGAGCCACTCATGCCGATCACCTGTTCTGCGGAAATATTGGCGGCAATTATGGAAGCACCTACAGCCCACCAGGGTAATGCACGACTTGCTAGAAAATAATCCTGGGCATTTTTCTCATGTCCCTGCTTTTCCCGTGAAACCCACAGTCCCAACCCGACAATGAAGAATATGTATGTAAAAAACACCAGGTAATCGATCGTAACAAAGCCCATTCTACCCTCCTGTATCAACAGATATTCCAGTTTGACTTGTGCAATATAATCGGGTTCTCATTCTTTGGGAGAGGAAGTTTTACTTAAAAAAGATATGCTTGTAATTATCAACTAATTTTGATTGTGATAAGTGACAATGCTAATTATTATGAATGTAATGGAAATAAAGAATAAAGGTAACTATGAATCACATACACGGTCACGAAGTCATGCACATGATGGCTAATTCCGGTCTCTCTTATAGCCGCGATTCACTCCGGACTGCCATCCATGAACAATTTGGCGCAGAAACAACTTACTTCACCTGTTCATCAGAAATATTATCTGCTGATCAGTTGATGGATTTCCTGCAAAGTAAAGGTAATACCAATTGTACTTCAAAAGAGTCTATATGAATTCAAAAGATTTTTCTGTTTTACAATCTTTAAATTTTAAGCATAGCTTGAGCTATGGTTGGAATTTTAAGAGCAGTAAAACTGGAAAAGATGAAGAATGCATAGA
>JAUVKO010000002.1 GCA_030596225.1 Fidelibacterota bacterium | reverse complement strand
AGCTACTTCTTCAGCAATGACCTCTTCAGCTACTTCTTCAGCTACTTCTTCAGCTACTTCTTCAGCTACTTCTTCAGCAATGACCTCTTCAGTTGCTGCAGATGCTACAACTTTTTTAGCCTTTTTCTTAGCAGAAGCTTTGGCTGCCTCACCTGAGGGGTCAAAATCCACCAGAGCGAGCAGTGATACATGAGCTGCGTCATTCTTGCGCTGACCTAATTTGATAATTCGTGTATAACCACCGTTCCGATCAGCATACTGTGGGGCAATTTCATCAAAAAGTATTTTTACAATATCTTTATGTGGAATTATTTTTAACACAAGTCGGCGAGAATGAAGATCACCGCGCTTGGCTTTGGTGATCAACGACTCAGCTAAACGACGAGCTTCAAGTGCCTTAGGATGCGTAGTTCGAATCTGCTTATGCAGGAACAGGTTAGCCGCCATGTTAGCCAACATGGCTTTACGGTGGCTAGCTGTCCGGCCTAGTTTTCTACCATCTTTTCTATGTCGCATTCTTTAAAACCAGCCTATTCTTCTGAAATGTATTTATCAATGTCCATTCCAAAATGCAAACCAAGCTCAGCAAGTTTTTCGTTGAGCTCAGTAAGAGATTTCCGCCCAAAGTTCTTATAGCGAAGCATCTCTTGCTCTTCTTTACTTACCAGATCAGAGATATTCTTGATCTCAGCAGCTTGGAGACAATTATAGGAACGTACAGATAATTCGAGTTCGTCAATGCTGCGTTTAAGCTCATTACGAATACGCAAAACTTCTTCATCAATCTCTGATTCAGGCTCAGTGATTAATTTTATGTCTTCAGTAACAAATATGCGTACATGGTCAATAAGCATTTTAGCAGCGTAGTTTACAGCTTCCTGAGGAGCAAGGCTACCATCAGTCTCAACTGTTATTTCTAACATTTCCAAATCTTCATCTTCAGCACCTTGAAGTTGAATCACTTCGTAAGTGGTTCGAACAACAGGCGAAAATATACTATCAATGAAAATCGTACCGATAGGATAATCAGGGAGCTTATTCTGGTCAGCAGGAACATACCCGCGACCTCTCTGAATCTTCAATTCAATGCTAAGTTCAGCTTCATCGTTGAGGGTAGCAATATGATGATCAGGGTTAAGGATCTCAAATTGATCCTCTCCATTATTGATATCAGCAGCGGTAAAGATGTGACTTCCTTTTAGTGTAATCTGCACCTTATCCGGATTTGAATCCAGCAGTTTAAAACGAACACCTTTGAGGTTAAGAAGTATGTCTGTTACATCTTCTTTAACGCCTTTGATGGTTGCGAACTCATGGAGTACATTGTCCATGCGTACGCTGGTGATCGCAGCTCCCGGCATTGAAGAAAGCAGAACACGTCGTAAACCATTACCAATGGTGACTCCATATCCTCTCTCCAACGGACCGACGATATAACTCTGTTGATTAGCGCTACCACCATCTTTAACTTTAAATGATGTGGGTATGTGAAAATTAGGCATAATATCCTTTCTTCACTTTTACTTGGAGTACAGCTCTACAACGAGCTGCTCATTATATTCATCATGAATCTGGTCACGAGCGGGGGCTTCAACATAGATACCCTCCATGCTCGCCTTATCCAGCTTTAACCAGGCAAAACTACCTTCACCCTGTACACGACGCATTGCATCGTGAATCATATCAAGTTTCTTGCTTTTTTCACGAACTTTGATCACGTCACCAGCTCTCATTTGATAGCTAGGGATGTTGACCTTCCGATCGTTAACAATAAAATGACTATGATTAACTAGCTGACGTGCCTGGCGACGTGTTCTTGCAAAGCCAAGACGATACACTGTATTATCTAAACGACTTTCCAGCATAACAACCAGATTATGACCAGTGATACCCTTTTTCAGATTGGCCTTCTTGAAATAATTCCGAAATTGTTTTTCAAGAACACCATAAAGGTATTTCATCTTCTGTTTTTCTTTGAGCTGCAAACCGTATTCTGAGGGTCTGCGGCGATATGAAGGACCATGTTGTCCCGGAGGGTAATTCTTTGCCGGTGATGCGAATTTCGGAGACTCAAAAGCCTGAAATCCGAGCCGACGACAGATTTTACCGCGGGGTCCATTAAAAAGTGCCATAGTCTATGATTCCTTTAAACGCGACGTTTCTTTGAAGGACGGCAACCATTATGAGGAATGGGTGTAATATCCTTAATTGCAGTAATCTCAAGTCCCAAAGCGGCAATTGAGCGAATGGCGGATTCACGACCACCACCAGGACCTTTTACCCGAATTTCAGCACGCTGTAATCCGGCATCCATGGCTTCTTTGCCAACTTTTTCTGCTGCTAAGGAAGCAGCAAAGGGAGTGTTTTTACGAGAGCCTTTAAAACCGGCTACGCCGGCGCTGGCCCATGCAATTACATTTCCGTTGCGATCAGTAATACTGATAATTGTATTATTAAAGCTAGCCTTGATATGGACAATGCCTTCAGGCTCTACTTTAACTTTTCTTTTTTTCCTGGATTTAGCTTGAGCTTTAGCCACTTAACTATCTCCTAACCCTTCTTCTTGATTCCGACATTGCGTTTGCGACCTTTACGGGTACGGGCATTGTTCTTTGTGTTCTGTCCCCGTACCGGCAAGCCACGACGATGTCTCAAACCGCGATAACATCCAATATCCATAAGGCGTTTGATATTCATCTGAGTTTCGTTTCTCAGAACACCCTCGACCCGATATTCTTTGGTAATAACCTCACGAATATCCTTGACTTGATTTTCATCAAGATCCTGAACTCTTAGTTCAGGGTCAACACCTGCTTTCTCACAAATTTCACCAGCTATATGATAACCGATACCAAAAATGTAAGTCAGCCCATATTGGAGCTGCTTGTTTCTGGGTAAGTCAACACCTGCTATACGTGCCAAGTGAGTACTCCTTAACCTTGTCTTTGCTTATGTTTAGGATTTTCGCAAATAACTAACACCTTGCCTTTACGGCGAACCACTTTGCACTTATCACAAATTGGTTTTACTGATGCTCTAACTTTCATTGATCTACGTCCTATTCAGTTATTTGTAGCGGTAAGTGATTCGTCCACGAGAAAGGTCATAGGGTGATAATTCAACCGTAACCTTATCCCCTGGAAGGATTTTGATATAATGCATTCGCATCTTACCAGATATGTGAGCATGGACTTCATGACCATTCTCGAGTTTCACGCGAAATGAGGCATTAGGGAGATTTTCCATAATGTTGCCATCGACCACGATCATTTTCTCTTTTGCCATAAACTCCTTACCCTAATCAAATACCGTTTTTTCAGCCGTGCTTAGCACAACCGGACCATTCGCGGTAATCGCGATGGTATGTTCAAAATGAGCAGAATACTCCCCATCACGGGTCATAACCGCCCAACCATCTTTACCAGTGTATATTTCTTTAACACCGGCGTTTATCATCGGTTCAATAGCGAGACACATACCTTCCTTCAATTCCACTCCAGTCCCGGCGATCCCATAATTAGGGATTTGAGGATCTTCGTGCAATTTCCGGCCAATACCATGCCCAACCAACTCACGAACAACGCTATAGCCGTGTGATTCACAGAATGACTGAATAGCGTGTCCAATGTCATTGAGGTGGTTTCCCGGAAGACACTGCGCGATGCCGCGGTGCAGTGATTCCCTTGTTACGTCGAGAAGTTTTTGATGTTTCTCAGAGATCTTGCCAACAGAAAATGTTTTAGCATGATCTCCGTAATATCCATCCACAATGGCACCACAATCTGCACCAATAATATCACCTTCGTTGAGCACCGTGTTATCTGGAATGCCGTGCACAACCATATCATTAGGCGATAAACAAAGTGTAGCAGGGAAATCATACAAGCCTTTAAAGCCTGGTATGGCACCCTGACTCAGAATGTAATCCTCAGCAATTGCATCAAGCTCTTGCAATGTCACCCCTGGTTGAACATGTTCTTCAACTTTTAAAAGGGCATCATGTACGATCTTAGCAGCATGCCGGATCGTACGGATTTCATCTTTTGATTTGTACCGAATCATATCAAAAAACACAGCTTAAAATAGTTACATCCGTCGACGGCCACGAATCTTACCGGATTTCATAAATCCGTCGTAGTGGCGCATCAACAAATGTGATTCAATTTGCTGCAGTGTATCTAATGCAACACCAACCATAATCAATAGGCTGGTGCCTCCAAAAAAACTGGCTACATCATAATCGACATTTAAAGAATTAACGATTACTGATGGAAATACCGCAACTAGTGCCAAAGTTATCGCACCTGGCAAAGTTACTCTAGTAAGAATATTATCAATATATTCAGCAGTTCGCTTACCCGGACGGATACCCGGTATAAAGCCACCCTGCTTTTTCATATTGTCAGCAACTTCAACCGGATTGAAAGCAATCGCAGTATAAAAGTAAGTAAAAAACACTATAAACAGTCCAAAAACAGTCAGGTAAAAGGGATGGTTAAAATCAAATAACCTTAACATTGTACCAACCCACGCACTATCAGAGAAATACGTTCCGACCATACCGGGAAGCATCAAAATAGCTTGAGCAAAAATAATGGGCATAACACCGGCAGTATTGATTCGAAGTGGGATATGAGTAGATTGACCACCATAGACCTTACGACCAACCACACGCTTGGCGTATTGTACAGGAATTTTACGAGTACCCTGAGTAAGTAGAATTACAATACCAACTACAAATATCAATATACCAATTAAAAGAACCTCAGTAAAAATAGTATGCACGTCGTTCTGTACATAATGAATCTCTTTAAAGACAACCTGAGGTAATCGCACCAGGATACCAATCATGATGATAAGAGAGATACCATTACCAATGCCACGATCAGTGATCTGTTCTCCCAGCCACATTAAAAATATTGTTCCCGTCACAAGAGTGATCACTGTGAGAACCATAAAACTTAGTCCGCCATCCGGAACCACTTTAGCTGTAGCTCCACCGACAGAGGCTTCCATACTACTTAGAAAGATTCCGATACCCCAGGCCTGCATCGTTGCGATACCAACAGTAGCATAGCGAGTCAATTGAGTGATCTTTTTCCGACCCTCTTCGCCCTCTTTCTGCAATTTCTGAAAATATGGAATTACAGAACCCAGTAACTGCAGAATAATCGAGGCAGAAATGTAGGGCATAATTCCGATCGCAAAAACAGTAGCTTTCATGAAGTTACCGCCAGCAAAAAGATCAAATAAACCCAGAAATCCTTGCATGCCTTGCTGAAGATTATCAATTGCAGCACCTAAGACACCAACATCAACACCGGGAAGTGGCAGATGACTGCCAAGGCGAAAAACCGCAATCATTCCCAAAGTAAACAGAATGCGCTGTCTTAATTCAGGAATCCGGAATATGGTCTTGATTTTATCGATCATCTACGGCTTACCTTTCCACCGGCATTGGTGATCTTCTCTTCAGCAGATTTGCTAAATGCATCAACGGTTACTTCAATAGCACGATCAATCTCACCATCTCCCAGTAATTTGATCAGACTATCGGCTTTGTTTACAAGACCAGCTTCTACCAATACTGCTGCATCAATAGTTGTAGCTTCAACTCTGGCAAGATCACGAAGATTTAAAATCTCATAAATTTTACGAAAATGATTAGTAAAACCACGTTTAGGCAACCTTCTGTGCAGAGGCATCTGACCTCCCTCAAAGAGACCGGCACTCTTGGATCCAGTTCTGGAACCATATCCTTTTTCACCACGACCTGCGTTACGACCCCATCCGGAGGCATTACCACGACCGATTCTTTTTCTCTTCTTGGTCGAACCGGCAGCCGGTTTCAAATCACCTAATTTCATTTATACTTTCTCCACTGTAACCAAGTGCTTCACTTTGAAAACCATGCCACGTATGACTGGAACATCTTCATGAATAACACTATGGTCAATTCGCTTTAAACCAAGCGCTTCAACAGTTCTTTTAATTTTTTCCTTCTGACCGATAAGCCCTTTGATCTGGGTTACCTTGATTTGCTCAACTTTTTTCTTAGCACTCATTTTAGTTAAATAGCTCCTGAATGGTAATTCCACGTCGACGGGATATTTCGGTTGCATCTTCCAGACTAGTAAGACCGTTCATAGTAGCCTTGATCACATTATGTGGGTTACGAGACCCTAAAATCTTAGCAAAGACATCAGTAATACCGACTTGCTCCATGATAGCACGGATAGCACCACCGGCAATAATTCCTGTACCTGGTGAAGCTGGTTTCAGCATAACCCGACCGGCACCATATTTACCGATGATAGCGTGCGGGAGTGTCCCGTTAACGATAGGAATTTTAACAACGCTCTTTTTGGCGTTCTCTTTGCCCTTGTTTACCGAACTCATCACTTCATTGGCTTTACCCAAACCAACACCAACATGACCGTTTCCATCACCGACCACAACGATGGCATTGAAGCTAAATCGACGTCCACCCTTCACTACCTTAGCAACACGGTTGATCTTGACGACCTTCTCTTCTTTGAATTCGATTTCACTGGGATTAATCGATCGTTTCATTAACACTCCAATCCTTCAGCTCTAACCGAATCAGCCAATGCTTTGATTCGACCATGATATTTAAAGCCATTCCGGTCAAAAACGACCTTCTTAATACCTGCTGCCTTGGCTTTTTCAGCAATGGTTTTTCCGAGAGCAACACTTGCATCAGTTTTCGTACTGTCTTTTTTCAATTGTCCAGTAACATCATCCTGGAGGTCAGTACCGCCAAAGATCACACGACCTTCAAGATCGTTAACAATCTGGGCATAAACATGACGGTTGCTGCGGAATACAACCAAACGTGGTACCTCTGCTGTCCCCACTAAATGGGCGCGCAGAGCTTTTTTCTTTTTCAGCCTTTTTAATGCTTTTGCTGATTTAGGATACTTCACAGCTTAAATCCTTTATTTTCCAACGGTTTTACCGGCTTTACGTCTGACGTATTCATTCTTATAGCGAATACCTTTACCCTTAAAAGGCTCGGGTGGACGCACAGAACGGATCTTCGCAGAAATCTGACCGACCATATACTTATTATAGCCACTCACACTAAAAGATGTATTCCCTTTCTGAACTTCATAGGCAATGCCATCGACCGGACCAATAAACACGGGATGAGAAAAACCTATATTCAGAAGTAAACCACCCTGCTGAGCCAGGACTGTATAACCGGTACCCACAACTTCCAGATCACGAGAGAAACCTGTGGATACACCTGTAATCAAATTATTAATCAATGCTCGCGTTAAACCATGTGTAGCGCGGGCATCTCTATCATCAGAATCTCGAGAAACGATAATCGTGTTCTCGACTTGTTTCACCTTGACCAGAGGAAGAAAGTCTACAACATCCGCGCCTTTGGGGCCTTTAGCCTCAACATAATCAGCGTGAATCTTCACCTCAACCCCTGCGGGGATTACAACTGGCATTTTTCCAATTCTTGACACTATAAACCTCTAAAGTCTACCACACATGGCACAAGACTTCGCCGCCAACACGCTCTCTTTTAGCTTGCTTGTCGGTGATGATGCCACGACTGGTTGTGAGAATAGCAATTCCTAAACCATTACGGACACGGGGCAGATTATCAGCAGGTACATAATGACGACGACCAGGACGACTGATACGGGTCAAACCAACAATAACCGGCGAGCCTTGGGCTGTATATTTTAAGTAAACACGTAATATATTTTGTTTATCATCTTCAATAATAACAAAATCTTTAACAAATCCTTCCAGCTTAAGAAGCAATGCCATACGAAGCTTCAGGTTGGAACTGGGAATATCAGTCCAACGATGACCAGCCTGCTGGGCATTACGAATGCGGGTTAGGAAATCTGCGATTGGATCACTCATAGACATAGTTGAATGGTCTCCTTACCAACTGGCCTTAACAATGCCAGGAATTTCACCTTTTAAAGCCAATTCGCGAAAACAAATCCTGCACAGTCCAAATTTGCGAAGATAACCACGAGGCCGCCCGCATACGCGGCAGCGATTGTAGCCTCTCACTTTAAACTTGGGCTTATTCTTGGCTTTGGCGATCAGGGATTTTTTAGCCATAATTCTACTTGCTCCTATACCTGCTTACGTCTGAACGGAAGACCTAATGCTGTCAATAGCTCAAAGGCTTCCTCATCTGTATTTGCAGAGGTAGTAATACTAATATCCATTCCATTGATACCTTCGATCTTATCATAATCGATTTCAGGAAAGATAAGTTGTTCTTTAATACCAAGACTGTAGTTCCCGCGTCCATCAAAAGAACGGTTAGGAACACCATTAAAATCTCGCACACGAGGTAATGCAATGGCAATCAGACGATCCAGGAACTCCCACATATTCTTGCCATGCAGGGTTACTCTGGCCCCAACAGGGTCACCAGCACGAAGCTTGAAGTTTGAAATTGCTTTCTTGGCACGAGTCACCACAGCCTTCTGACCAGTAATCAGGGTCAACTCGCTGACCGCTGCTTCCAGCCGGCGTGGCTCCTCTTTTGCTTTTCCCAGTCCCATGTTCAAAGTAATTTTCTTCAATACAGGAACCTGCATTGTGCTAGAATACTCAAATTTCTTCATGAGCGCAGGAAGAACATCTGCGGTATATTTTTCTTTTAATCTAGGTGTATAATCATTCATATTCTCTCACACCTTATCGATCGATGATCTCGCCGCTAGCCTTCATATATCGGACTTTGCGACCATCATCTAAAAATTTAAATCCAACCTTAGCTGGTTTCCCATCCTGAAGAAGAGCTACATTGGAAACATGTATTGCTGCCTCTTTCTCGATGATACCAGAAGGTGCATTTGCTGAAGTTTGACGCTGATGCTTTTTGATAAAGTTGGCACCCTCAACCAGCACGCGCTGTGTTTTTGGGAATACGGCTAAAACTTTTCCGGTTTTACCTTTATCGGCACCTGCGAGAACTACAACTTGATCATTTTTCTTAATCTTCATTCTCAAGGCCTCCTATAGCACTTCTGGCGCCATAGATACGATGCGCATGTGTTTTTTCTCACGCAATTCGCGGGCAACAGGTCCAAAGATACGGGTTCCACGAGGTTCACCCTGTGCGTTTAGCAATACAGCAGCGTTTTCATCAAAACGAATATAGCTGCCATCTTTGCGACGGATCTCTTTCTTAGTTCTTACAACCACGGCGTTAGAAATTTCACCTTTCTTTACCGTGCTGTTTGGAATGGCATGTTTGACCGTCACCACAATCAAATCCCCTACTGAGGCATAGCGATGACGAGTTCCACCAAGAACCTTGAAACAGAGGACTTCCTTGGCACCCGTGTTATCAGCGACTGCGAGTCGTGTTTCTTGTTGTATCATTGTTCTATCTCACCTGTACTCAGACTTCTTGAGCCTGCTTAACGGTTTCTAGTAGTCTCCAACGCTTATCTTTAGAGATGGGACGACTCTCCATAATCTTCACCTCATCACCAACCCGGCAAGTATTGTTCTCATCATGAGCTTTAAAACTCTTGCTCTTTTTGATGAACTTACCATAAAGGGGGTGACGTAAACGGCGACTTACTTTAACGACAATGGTCTTATCCATGGCATTGCTTGTTACAATCCCCTGGATGACTTTGCGATTTCCACGTTCACTCATGCTTCTTGCCCTTTATTCTCACGTAGTCCTAGTTCCATTTCACGGAGGACCGTTTTAATCTGTGCGATCTCGCGACGCAGCTCTCTCAGACGAGTTGGCTTTTCCAACTGCTGTAGGGCCTTTTGAAAACGGAGATTTGCCATCTCTGTTTCATTGTCAGCGAGCTTATTCTGCAAGGCTTCGAGTGAATAATCTTTAATTTCAGAAGTCTTCATAATCAACTCTCATGAATATCACGTCTGGCGACGGTTTTAGTTTTGATTGGTAACTTATGTCCGGCCAAACGGAATGCTTCTGAAGCAGCTGTAAAATCAACACCATCAACCTCAAACAGGATACGGCCGGGTTTCACAACGGCTACCCAATACTCAGGTGATCCTTTTCCCTTACCCATACGTGTTTCAGCAGGTTTGATAGTAACAGGTTTTTGTGGAAATATACGAATCCACATACGCCCGGTCTTACGAACTTTTCTTACAATGGCAACACGCGTAGCTTCTATCTGACGACTAGTGATCCAGCCGGCTTCAAGTGCTTTCAAACCAAAAGTACCGAATGAAACTTCGTTCCCTCTAGCTGCGTTACCATGCTTTCTTCCGCGATGATGCCGACGGTATTTAACCTTTCTTGGCATTAACATGATCTAATCTCCCTTAACCGGCAATTCCGACAGCTTCTCCGTTACAGATCCATACTTTGACGCCAATAACGCCATATGTTGTATGAGCCTCCACCAGAGCATAATCTATGTCAGAACGCAGGGTATGCAGCGGTACACGACCTTCATGGAAGGTTTCTGTACGTGACATTTCAGCACCACCAAGACGACCTGAGACAGTCACCTTGATTCCCTCAGCACCCATACGCATGGTAGATTGGATTGCTTTTTTCGCCGCACGGCGGAAAGCGATCTTTTTCACTAACTGGTCGCCAATATTTTTACCGACCAAACGGGCACTAAGCTCAGGACGCTTAATTTCATTTACATTTATCTGTATTTCACGACTGGTAAGTCTGCGAATTTCTTCACGTAGACGATCGACCTCTTCACCTTTTCTACCAATCACAATACCTGGACGGGCAGTGGAAATCGAGATAGTGATCTTCTTGCTAGTACGATGAATATCAATCTTATCAACAGCAGCGTGGCTTAAGCGCTTATGAATATATTTCCGTAGAAGAATATCCTCATTCAACTTATCAGCAAAATTCTTTTCGTCAAACCAGTTGGAACTCCAGGTCTTGTTAAAACCCAGACGAAAACCGATAGGATGTGTTTTTTGACCCAAAACGACTCCTCTACACTTTCTCTGCGACCACAATGGTCAGGTGACTAGTACGCTTTCTAATGATAGTTGCCCGGCCCATGGCACGTGCACGAAATCTCCGCTGAGTTGGACCTTCATCACAAAAAGCTTCTTTGATGAACAGTTTATCAGCATCCACTTCAGAACCTTCACGGTTCACAGCATTAGCAACGGCACTACGTAGTGTTTTTTCAATGATCTTGGCAGCTTTCTTGGGAGTGAAATGCAATTTATTCAACGCTTTCTCAACCTCTTGACCGCGTACCTCATTTAACACCTGGCGAACTTTTCTGGCGGACTGGTGGATATGTCTGGCTTTAGCTACAGCATCCATATCTTATCCTTTCCTCGCCCTATCACCATGACCACGATATGTCCTGGTTGGCGAGAATTCACCCAGTTTATGTCCCACCATATTTTCGGAAACATACACAGGAATGAACTTCTTTCCATTATGTACTGCAAAGGTCAACCCGACAAAGTCAGGAATAATCATGGAACGGCGAGACCAAGTCTTGATTACAACCCGGTTCTTGCTTGCCTGAGCGGCACCCGCTTTTACAAGGAGCTTTTGCTCAATGTAGGGTCCCTTTTTAATAGATCTTGGCATAATGTATCAGACCTTATTTCTTCTTCCGACGAGCAACGATGTACTTGTTGGATGATTTATTCTTTTTACGCGTCTTATATCCCTTAGTGGGCTTTCCCCAAGGTGTCGTAGGATGACGACCACCAGAGGAACGACCTTCACCACCACCCATTGGGTGATCAACAGGGTTCATAGCTACACCACGAACTTTAGGACGTCGACCCAACCAGCGTGAGCGACCAGCCTTTCCCAAGGTAATATTTTCATGTTCCTTGTTTCCGACTTCACCTAAAGTTGCGCGACATCGCTTATGGATCATGCGCATCTCGCCACTGGGCAGCTTCAAGGTAACATAGTCACCTTCTTTAGCCATGATCTGGGCACCAGCACCGGCAGATCTGGATATCTGCCCACCCTTGCCAGGTTTCATTTCAATATTGTGAACAATAGAACCAGCAGGGATATTCTGCAGTGAAATAGAGTTACCCACCTTGATAGGTGCAGACTCACTCGAGATAATTTGAGTACCGACAACCAGCTTATGAGGGGCAAGAATATATCGCTTCTCCCCATCAGCATAGATCAGCAAAGCAATATTTGCTGAGCGATTCGGATCATACTCGATTGAATCAACACGGGCCGGGATATCATACTTATCACGTTTGAAGTCAATAATGCGATAATGCCGGCGATGACCACCACCACGACGACGTGAGGTGATACGACCATGATTATTACGACCACCGGTCTTTTTCAGTGGAGCAAGCAGACTTTTTTCAGGTTCGGTCCGCGTAATTTCCTCGAAGGATGACGTTGTTTTAAAACGTAGTCCAGGAGTAATCGGTTTATATGTTTTAACTGCCATCAGAAACCACCTTACGCCTGCTCATCACGGAAAAAATCAATCGCTTCACCCTCTTTGAGCGTGATCACAGCCTTCTTCCAGGAGGCCCGAGGACCCTCAGTCCGAATGACGCGACCAGCACTACGCATGGTAGAGCGTTTGACCTTACCGTTCATGTTCATTGTTGCAACTTTTTCAACCTTTACATCAAAGCGACTTTCGACAGCGCGTTTGATATCAATCTTGTTGGCTGATTTCAGAACTCTGAATGAATATTTGCGTTCAGTTTCCTGAAAAAGGGCACTTTTTTCAGAGAGAATCGGTTCTATGATAATACCATGACTCATATCCATCTCCCCTAGTCTGCCAACTGGCTGTTAAGTATTTCAATTGAAGCTTTATCCATGAGAATGGCTTCATTATCGATCAAATCATAAGCAGACACATAACTCGTTTCAATAATAGCAACATTCTTTAAATTGCGACCACTAAGCATTAGTGTCTCATCAAAAGTGGATGTCAAGATCAAGAGTTTCTTGTCAGCGAGATTCATTGTTTTGAGCAGTGCGATAATATCTTTGGTTTTGGGTTTGTCAAAATTGAATGAGTCAACCACAAAGATGGATTCTGTCTTAGCTTTATCTGAAAGCACACTGCGACGAGCAAGACGTCTTACCTTTTTTGGTAATGACATATTGTAGGTCTTAGGAGAAATGGCGAAAGTATGTCCACCACCAACCCAGATTGGAGAACGGGTTGAACCGGCACGAGCCGTTCCACGACCCTTCTGCTTAAAAGGTTTCCTGCCACCACCACGAACTTCTGACCGGCTTTTGGTCTTAACAGACCCTTGTCGTAGATTGTTTAGCTCGGCTTTTACAGCTAGATGTACTACATGCTCATTGGGCTCAATACCAAAGACTGAATCAACACCTTCAATCTTTTTTTGAGTCGCTTTACCGTCTGGTGAATACAGTTTTAATTTCATAATTAACCCCGATCCAACAGCTGAACATATCCATTGTTTGGTCCAGGGATTGCACCCTTAACCATAACAATGTGATTCTCAACATCAACAGCAACGACTTCTAAATTGCGAACACTGGCTTTTTTTCCACCAAAGCGACCGGCCATTTTCTTACCTGGCCATACACGACTTGGATCTGAACTAGCACCGATAGAGCCACCAGCACGTAACTGATCAGATTTACCATGTGATCCACGACCACCATGGAATCCATGACGCTTCATCACTCCTGCAAACCCACGTCCTTTTGACGTTCCTGAGACAGTCACCAGATCGCCAACTTCAAACATATCAACATCTACAGCATCACCTTCTTTTTTGTCACCAACTTCCAAATTGCGGAATTCGTGTACAAAGTACTTAGACGTTGTATTTGCTTTTTTGAAGTGACCAATCTGTGCCTTGGTTGTGCGCGATTCTTTTTTGTCTTTATATCCAAGCTGGACTGAAGAATATCCGTCCTGCTCTTCTGTCTTAATCTGGGTGATAACACAAGGACCGCCCTGAATAACAGTAACGGGTACAACCCTACCGTCTTCACGCCAGAACTGCGTCATTCCCAATTTCTGCCCGATTAAACCTCTCATGTTACACCTTAATCTCAATGTCAACACCAGCGGGTAAATCCAACTTCATCAAGGCATCAACCGTCTTTGCAGACGAGTTGTGTATATCGACCAAACGCTTATGAATCTTTGTTTGAAACTGTTCACGTGATTTTTTATTCACATGGGGGGACCGCAATACCGTCACGATAGAACGCTTCGTGGGCAGCGGAATCGGCCCCGCAATAACAGCCCCAGTGGACTTAGCGGTTTGAACGATTCTTGCCGTGGATTTATCCAGCAGGTTATGATCATATGCCTTGAGACTAATTCTAATTGTCTGTGACGGCATTCTGGATTCCTCTTAATAGCTTAAATTACGTTATTTATTATTCAATGATCTCAGTAACAACTCCAGCACCCACAGTATGACCACCTTCGCGAATAGCGAAACGCAGCTCCTGCTCCATGGCGATGGGCTGTATTAACTCGATCGTTAAGTTTACATTATCTCCAGGCATAACCATCTCAGTACCCTCAGGTAGAGTGGCAACACCGGTTACATCTGTCGTTCTAAAATAGAACTGAGGACGATAGCCCTGGAAGAATGGGGTATGACGTCCACCCTCTTCCTTCTTCAGGATATAGATCTTAGCCTTGAACTTCGTGTGAGGAGTTACACTGCCGGGTTTGATACATACCATACCGCGACGCAACCACTCTTTATCAACACCACGCAGCAATAGACCAACATTGTCTCCGGCCATGCCACTATCAAGCAGCTTACGGAACATCTCGACACCGGTTACAGTAGTCTTCTTACTTTCATTAGTGATACCAATGATCTCGATCTCTTCACCGACCTTAACCACACCACGCTCAATACGACCGGTTCCAACTGTTCCACGACCCGTAATTGAGAATACATCCTCAACAGGCATCAGGAAGGGACGGTCAACATCACGCTCTGGTTCAGGGATAAAATTATCAACTGCATCCATGAGCTCCATGATCGATGCTGTCTTAGCATCATCTTCAAGGTTACTCAATGCTTCTAAAGCTGATCCACGAATGATCGGGGTGTCATCACCTGGAAAATCGTATTCATCCAGAAGCTCACGCAGTTCCATCTCAACCAGGTCCAATAACTCTTCGTCATCAACCTGATCAACCTTATTCATATATACAACCATGGAAGGCACGTTTACCTGACGGGCAAGCAATACATGCTCACGGGTCTGAGGCATAGCTCCATCAGCTGCGGATACTACCAGGATAGCTCCGTCCATCTGGGCGGCTCCGGTGATCATATTCTTAATGTAGTCAGCGTGACCGGGACAATCCACATGGGCATAGTGACGTTTCTCTGTCTCATACTCTACGTGTGCTGTAGCGATCGTGATGCCACGCTCCCGCTCTTCAGGGGCGTTATCAATACTGTCAAATGAACGAACTTCACATAATCCTTTTGCAGCCAACACCTGAGTGATTGCTGCGGTTAATGTGGTTTTACCATGATCAACGTGACCGATCGTTCCGACGTTCACGTGAGGCTTGGTACGTTCAAATTTTTGCTTTGCCATCTTCTAATTCCTCCAGAATTCTCTTCTGAGTCTTTAAGATTTATCGAAAACTTTTTCAGCGATGCTATTGGGAACTAACCCATAGTGATCAAACTGCATACTAAACACAGCACGACCCTGGGTTAAAGAACGGAGATCCGTTGCATATCCAAACATCTCAGATAGCGGAACAAATGCGTTCACTACCTGGGCATCTTTACGAGACATCATACCTTGCACCTTACCACGACGGGAGGATATATCACCCATCACATCACCCAAATATTCCTCAGGAACCACAACCTCAACAGCCATCATGGGCTCCATCAGTTTTGGATCTGCTTTTTTACAAGCAGCCTGAATGGCCATTGATCCTGCGATCTTGAAAGCCATTTCTGAAGAATCAACATCGTGGTAGCTACCATCATAGAGTTCTACACGAACATCCATGAGCGGATAACCGGCAAGCACACCATTCTTTAGAGCACCTTGGATGCCTTTATCAACAGCCGGTATGTATTCACGTGGAATCGCACCACCGACAATTTTATTCTCAAAATGATACCCTTTACCAGACTCATTGGGCTCAATACGGATCATAACATGACCATACTGTCCTTTACCACCAGTCTGGCGAGAGAATTTTGTATTTTGTTCAACTTTTTTACTGATAGTCTCCACATAAGCAACCTGTGGTGTACCTACGCGAGCATTAACTTTGAATTCACGTAGCAGACGATCCACAATAATCTCAAGGTGAAGTTCACCCATACCACGGATGATTGTCTGACCTGTTTCGTGGTCTACATTAACTAAGAAGGTAGGATCCTCTTCAGCCAGCTTAGCCATGGCAACAGTTAAAGCATCATTATCAGCTTTTGATTCCGGCTCAATAGCTACCGAGATAACCGGCTCCGGAAAGTCCATTGACTCCAACACCAGTGGGTGTTTTTGAGCACACAGGGTATCACCGGTGCGAGTGTTACGCAGGCCAATTGCAGCTGCAATCTCACCGGCATAAATCTCATCACGCTCTTCCCGTTTAATAGAATGCATGACCATCAAACGACCAACACGCTCTTTCTTTCCACTAATGGAATTAAGAACCGAGTCACCCGTCTTAACCGATCCAGAGTAAACTCTGAAAAAAGTCAGCTTACCTACATAGGGATCAGTCATGATCTTAAAAGCTAAAGCAGCAAATGGTTCAGCGTCATCCGCACTTCGTTTTATGATTTTATCACTATCATCAATATCATGGCCTTCAACAGGCGGAAGATCAAGCGGGGAAGGCAAGTAATCAATAATTGCATCCAATAGACGTTGGACACCTTTATTCTTGAAAGCTGATCCGACCATAGTCGGAATCATTGACCCATCGAGAGTTGCGGCACGAATAGCGGCGCGAATTTCCTCTGGGTCTAACTCTTCACCCTCAAGGTATTTTTCCAGTAAAGAATCATCATAACTGGCCACTTCTTCAATCAGGTTGTGGCGAAATTCTTCAGCTTTCTCAAGCATATCTTTAGGGATATCACTATATTCAAAATGAGCTCCCAAGGAGCTGTCATTGTAGAGAATTGCTTGCATGGAAAGCAGGTCGATGAGACCTGTGAACATATCACCTGCCCCGATCGGCAAAACGATGGGGACCGGGTTGGCACCCAGGCGTTTCTTGATCATCTCAAGTACGTTATAGAAGTCAGCGCCTACCCTGTCCATCTTATTGACAAAAGCAATACGAGGAACACCATATTTATCAGCTTGACGCCATACCGTTTCACTCTGAGGCTCGACACCACCTACAGCGCAAAACAAGGCAACTGCTCCATCAAGTACACGTAAACTACGTTCAACCTCTACGGTGAAGTCAACGTGCCCCGGGGTATCGATAATATTGATACGATGTTCATTCCAGAAGGCTGTTGTGGCAGCGGAGGTAATTGTAATACCCCTTTCCCGCTCCTGTTCCATCCAATCCATAGTAGCTGCACCATCATGCACTTCACCAATACGATGAGTACGTCCAGTATAGTAAAGAATACGCTCAGTAGTTGTCGTTTTACCAGCATCAATATGAGCCATGATGCCAATGTTTCGAACATTTTTTAGATCTGTTTTCTTCACAGTTTACCTAAAATGAGCGAAGGCTTTATTTGCCTCAGCCATGCGGTGAGTATCTTCACGTTTTTTAATAGCACCACCTTCATTATTGGCAGCACCAATAAGTTCAGCAGCTAATTTTTCTGACATTGTTTTCTGAGAACGCTTTTTAGCGAAAGTAATTATCCAGCGATAAGCCAAAGCTTGTCGACGATTGGTGCGAACTTCAATAGGAACTTGATAAGTTGCCCCACCGACTCGCTTGGATTTTACTTCAACAACGGGAGCGACATTCTCAATTGCTTTCTTAAAAAGCTCTAAAGGGTCGCTCTTGGTTTTCTGTTCAATAATATTAAAAGCGCCATAAAGGATCTTTTCACTTAAACCCTTTTTACCGCGTTCCATCAGATAGTTGATAAAACGAGCAACACCCACATCATTATGTACGGGATCGGGTAAAATACTTCTTTTTTCTGGTCTACGTCTACGCATCAGTCAAATTCTTATGATTTAGGTCGTTTAGCGCCATAGCGTGAACGACTTGTTCTCCGGTTTTCAACACCGGCAGTATCCAATGTACCACGAATAATATGATAACGAACACCCGGCAAATCCTTTACACGACCACCCTCAATCAAAACGATGGAGTGCTCCTGCAAATTGTGACCCTCTCCTGGGATGTAAGCAGTTACCTCAATCCCGTTAGCTAAACGGACACGAGCTACCTTCCGAAGAGCCGAGTTAGGCTTTTTCGGGGTAGTGGTATAAACTCTTGTACACACGCCTCGTTTTTGAGGACATGCTTTCAGTGCTGGTGCTTTTTTCTTCTTAACAAGGCTCTTACGACCCTTACGCACCAATTGATTTATCGTCGGCATTTAATCTCCTTTTAAAAAGCCGCACAGTATAATTTCTGACCCCTGAGCAGTCAAGGTCATTTATTCACTTTCCGGCTCAGGATTATTCCTGGCAAAAACCTTTGCTTCTTCTCTTTGTTTCTTCACTTCCAGTACCTGTTCTGCAATCTCATTAGCAGGGCCTTCCGCCTTAATTTTACCATACTTTGGTAATCCGGTACCAGCTGGAATCAGGCGACCAACAATGATATTTTCCTTTAAGCCTCGCAGGGTATCTGTCTTGGCATTAATGGCAGCATTGGTCAGCACCCGGGTTGTCTCCTGGAATGAGGCTGCAGAGAAGACACTCTCGGTATTCAGAGATGCTCTGGTGATTCCTAACAGCAGCGGCGTATGAGTAGCAGGCTCAGCATCCCGATATTCAGGGAGAACGCCCTTGCTTGCTTTTAATTCAGCGAGTGTTTCTTCCATCTCAGAACGATCTACAAGCTGATGCTCGGAATAGGATGATTCGCCTGCGGTTTCGACAACAACCATAGCAAGCACCTTTTCATTCTCAATCTGGAACTGGAATTTATTTACACGATCCTGGTGAAGAAACTGAGTATCACCAGGGTTCTCCACTTGAATTTTCTGCATCATCTGGCGTACGATGGTCTCAATATGCTTATCATTGATACGCACACCCTGCAAACGGTAAACTTCCTGAATCTCATTTACCAAATATTCCTGAACTTCACGTTCACCTTTAATGCGGAGGATATCCTTGGGTGAAACAGGTCCTTCACAAAGCCGGTCACCAGCCTGGACATAGTCTCCATCCAATACAATGATATGACGTCCATAAGGAATCGAATACTCGTATTTGACATTATCAGGAGTCTCAACAAGCATGGTACGAACACCACGCTTTAAATCACCATAACGCACCAGTCCAGCAACTTCTGTTACTACAGAAGGATCAGCCGGGTTACGAGCTTCAAACAACTCAGCAACTCGGGGCAGACCACCTGTGATATCTGCAGTTCTTGATCTACCCTTGGAGAATTTTGCCAAGGTCACACCAGCAGCGATCTTTTGAGTGTCTTCAACCGTCAAAACAGCACCAACTGGTAACACAATATCCTTACCAATCACTTCGCCATTACCGTCAATGATCTCAACACGCGGTGTCATTCTCATACCACGTGCATCAGTGATCGTCCGTTCAATCTTACCGGTCTCACCTGATTCTTCAACAAAGGTCATATCTTCTACAATCTCAACGAAGCGGATAGTACCAGCACTTTGAGCAATGATAAAATCAGTACGAGGATCCCAGCGAACTAAACCTTGACCCTTAGTTACTTCCTCCCCATCTTCCACTTCTACTATACTTGCATAAGGGATGTTGACACGTGTCAGGGTCCGATTATCAGCATCAACGATCTCTAGATAATTATTTCTAACCAAGGCGATACGACCCAGATCATCTGTTTTTTCAGTCACCTTCAAGCCTGAGGAATAGCGAATGGTACCGGCATATTTGGCGGACGTTTCACTTTCTTCAATAATGCGTGAAGCAGTTCCACCAATGTGAAAAGTTCGCAGGGTAAGCTGTGTACCGGGTTCACCAATTGCTTGAGCAGCCATAATTCCCACTGCTTCCCCGGCATTCACCAACTTGGCAGTTGACATATTTCGGCCGTAACATTTAGCACAAACACCGAATTCAGCCTCACAAGTCAGTACTGACCGAATACGGACTTTTTCAACATTGGATTCTGATATTTTCAGAGCCAATTTTTCATCGACCAGACTACCTACTTCCGCGATCATCTCATCAGTAATAGGATCAAAAACATCTTCCTGAAGAACACGACCCTTGATCCGGTCTTTCAACGGCTCAATGATTTCTTCACCTTGTTTTAAGGCTTTAACATCAATTCCATTGATAGTTCCACAATCTTCCAGGCGAATCACTACATCCTGGGCAACATCTACCAAACGACGTGTGAGGTAACCGGCATCTGCTGTTTTAAGAGCTGTATCAGCCAGACCTTTTCGAGCACCGTGTGTCGAAATGAAATATTCCAGAACCGATAGACCTTCCTTGAAATTTGAGGTAATAGGAGTTTCAATGATCTCTCCCTGACTACCTTTTAAAGATTTCTGAGGTTTAGCCATCAACCCACGCATACCAGCCAACTGTTTAATCTGATCTGAAGATCCACGAGCTCCTGAATCAGCCATCATGTAGACTGAGTTAAAGCCTTGATCATTATTTCTCAAACCATCCATCATCATGCTGGCAACCTGGTTGGTAGTGTGAGTCCAGATATCCAAAACCTTGTTATAACGTTCACCCTCAGTTAACCAACCTGCTTTACGATCAGAATTTACTTTGTCTACTTCCTTAGCAGAGCGTTCCAACAGGGCTTCTTTCTTTTCAGGTACAAGAATGTCAGACAGGCCAATAGAGGTACCACTCTTGGTGGCATATTCAAAACCAAGTTTCTTGAGAGCATCCAGAAATATCACGGTCTTGTAGTTACCAGCAAATCGCATGACATCACTAATGAGAGTCTCAAGACGTTTTTTGGTAATCAATTCATTGACATAGGGATAGCCCTCCGGCAGCACACCATTCAGTGTGAGACGCCCGGCTGTTGTTTCTACAATCTTTCCATCCAAGCGTACATTGATCTTCGCATGGAAATCGAGATATTTATTGTCGACAGCCATGGCAGCTTCAGCTTCTGAACTAAAGGTCATCCCCTCGCCCAGTGCCTCTGTCCGAAGCTTGGTCAAATAATAACAGCCCAAAACCATATCCTGAGATGGCACTGTGATTGGCGAACCATGAGCAGGATGCAGAATATTATGGCTAGATAACATCAACATACGTGCTTCAGTAATGGCTTCCGGTGAAAGTGGCAAATGGACAGCCATCTGGTCACCATCAAAGTCAGCGTTGAAAGCTGAACATACTAAAGGATGAAGACGGATAGCGCGACCATTGATGAGCACCGGTTGGAAAGCCTGAATACCTAAGCGGTGAAGGGTTGGTGCACGGTTTAGCATGACCGGATGATCTTTGACCACATATTCTAGCACGTCATAGATCTCAGGCACCTTTTCCTCAACCATGACTTTCGCCTGCTTTGGTGTCTTGGCATAGTCACGGACCAGTAGTTCTGAGACAATGTGCGGCTTGAATAGTTCAATCGCCATTTCTTTAGGGATACCGCACTCATGCAATCGCAATTCAGGTCCCACAACAATAACAGAACGACCTGAGTAATCAACACGTTTACCTAAGAGGTTCTGGCGGAAACGCCCTTGTTTACCTGATAGCATATCAGATAAAGATTTGAGGGGACGGCGAGTTCCGGATCGAACTGCACTCTGTTTACGACTATTGTCAAACAGTGAATCAACAGATTCCTGTAACATTCTTTTTTCATTCCGCAGGATCACATCTGGAGCTTTGATCTCCATGAGCTGACGCAAGCGGTTATTCCGGATAATTACCCGACGATAGAGATCATTCAAATCAGATGCGGCAAAACGACCACCATCCAAAGGCACTAAAGGACGAAGTTCAGGTGGAATTACCGGTAAAATGGTCAACACCATCCATTCAGGACGATTAGGCGTATCACTACCAGAGGTATCAAAAGCTTTGATCATTCTGAGACGTTTCAGTGCATCAGCTTTTTTCTGCTGACTCCTGGTGGTTTTCACGATCTCTTTAAGCTCGAGCATGGTCTTCTTAATTTCCAGCTCACGGAGCATAGAAAGAATTGCTTCACCACCCGTCTTGGCGATGAACACATCCTCTTCATCTGCACCGAGTGCATCAGGGCCATAGATAGCATCCAGCTCGATAAAATCTTCTTCATCCAAGATCTCACCGGCTTTTACATCAGCTTTACCTGATGTAATGACTACATAGGACTCGTAATAAATGATCCGTTCCAAATTTTTGGATGTCATTCCCAAGGTGTGAGCCAGGGTTGATGGGATAGATCGCAGATACCAGGTATGTACTACCGGAACAGCCAAGGTAATATGTCCCATGCGCTCGCGACGAACCTTTTTACGGGTTACTTCCACACCACAACGGTCACAAATAATCCCTTTATAGCGGATCCGTTTATATTTTCCGCAATGGCATTCCCAATCCTTAACAGGACCGAAGATACGTTCACAGAATAGACCATCTTTTTCCGGCTTATAAGTACGGTAGTTGATGGTTTCAGGTTTAAAGATCTCACCCCGTGATTCGCGTAGAATCTTTTCCGGCGAAGCCAGGCGGATCGTGATCTCGGTAAAGTCGTTGACTACAGGTTTATTAAGCAAAGGAGTACTCCCTTTTTACTTTAATTCAACATCCAGGCCCAGACCCTTCATTTCACGTAACAATACGTTGAAGGATTCAGGAATACCGAATTCGGGTAGGTTATCACCCTTAACCAGGGCATTATAGACTTTGGAACGGCCCTCAACATCATCAGATTTGACAGTAAGCATCTCCTGAAGAGTATGAGCAGCACCATATGCTTCCAAAGCCCAAACTTCCATTTCACCAAATCTCTGACCACCAAACTGGGCTTTACCACCCAAAGGCTGTTGAGTAATGAGTGAGTATGGTCCAGTCGAGCGGGCATGCATCTTATCATCTACCTGATGAGTAAGTTTCATCATGTATATCTCGCCAACAGCAACAGGACTATCAATGTATTCGCCTGTTCGTCCATCAATGAGATTTTCCTTACCGCTCACCGGCAATTTGGCTTCTTTCATCAGCTTTTCCACATCAGCAAGACCAGCACCATCAAAAACCGGAGTCTCAAACATGACTCCCAGTTCACGTCCAGCCCAGCCAAGCATGGTTTCATAAAGCTGACCAAGGTTCATACGAGAAGGTACACCCAAAGGATTCAGAACGATATCAACAGGACGACCATCAGCCAGGAAGGGCATGTCTTCTTCTGCGACGATGGCAGCAACAACACCCTTATTTCCGTGACGACCGGCCATCTTATCACCAATGGAGATCTTCCGCTTGGTAGCGATCTGAACTTTAGCCAACTGGATTACACCAGGCTGCAGGTCATCTCCTACCTTCTGTTTATATACATTGTTCTCGTAGTTTTGCTCAATCTCGCGATACAAGCGCTCATATTCATTAAGCAACTTGTTCAGCTTGATATCGATTACTTCGTCAGCAGCAATAGGCTTACGACGGTCTACGCGATCAAAATTTAAAGTAGCGATAGCCTCTTTTGTAAAAGGCGTCCCGGCTTTTAGAATAACCTTTCCGCCAAGGTCTGTGACAGATGCTGATTTCTGATCCAGCAATAGTCCGTTGACCTTTTCGTTGCGTTTTTTAGTCAGACTGGTCTTATCCAGGCTAGCCCGTTGTTTCAGAGCATCCAGTTTGCGCTTTTCATCAACACGGGACTCGCGGCCTTTGCGTGTGTACAATTCAGTGCGGATAACCATACCCTTGACACCCGGATCAGCGCGTTTTGAAGCATCTTTAACATCACCGGCCTTTTCACCAAAGATAGCTTTAAGCAACTTTTCTTCAGGTGTGGGATCAGTCTCACCCTTAGGTGTAACCTTACCAATAAGAATGTCACCAGAATGAACTTCTGCTCCAACGCGAATAATTCCATCATTACTCAGGTTGCGGGTAGCCTCCTCGCTGACATTTGGAATGTCACGGGTCAGCTCTTCTTCGCCACGTTTGGTTTCACGAACCTCAAGCTCAACTTGCTTCAAACGTATACTTGTAAAGGTATCCTGCTTAAGAAGGCGCTCTGACAGAACAATAGCATCTTCAAAGTTATACCCACGCCAGGGCATGAAGGCGACCGTAATATTACGACCTAAGGCCAGATCACCTCGGTCAGTACTCATCCCATCGGCAAGAACATCACCGGGAGACACACGCTGACCAACTTCAACCAAAACTTTCTGATTAATACAAGAGTCCTGATTACTGCGTTGGAATTTGCGTAATTTATAGGTCACAATACCCGGTTCTTCGATGAGAGTCACATCTGCATCAATCCGGCGAGTAGTTTTAATTATAATCTCTTCTGCACTGACAGACTTAACGATACCTTTAACATCAGAAAGGAGTAAAGACCTGGAATCTTTTGCGACAATTTTCTCAAACCCAGTACCTACAATTGGCGCTTCCGGCCAAAGAAGAGGCACTGACTGGCGTTGCATATTCGATCCCATTAGAGCCCGGTTTGCATCATCATGCTCCAGAAAGGGAATACAAGCAGCAGCGGGTGAAACGATCTGTAGTGGAGATACATCCATATATGATACTCTTTCAGTATCAATCATAGGAAAATCACCACGGATCCTCACTTGCACCTGGTCATCTTTAATAAACCCCTCTACATCGATGGGTGAATTTGCCTGGGCGATAAATGTGCGATCCTCATCATCAGCAGAAAGATATTCAATGGCCTTAGAGACCTTGGGCTTCCCATTGCTGGTCACTACCTTGCGATAAGGGGTTTCGATAAACCCAAGACGGTTAACGACACCATAAGAAGCAAGTGAAGAGATCAGTCCAATATTCGGACCTTCAGGGGTCTCGATGGGACACAATCGACCATAATGGGTATAATGCACATCGCGAACTTCAAATCCGGCACGCTCTCTGGTGAGGGCACCCGGTCCCAGTGAAGACAGACGACGTTTATGAGTTACTTCGGCCAATGGATTGGTTTGGTCCATAAATTGAGATAATTGATTCGTCCCAAAGAAAGAGCTGATAGCTGAAGTTACAATTCTAGAATTAATCAAATCCTGTGGTGTTAAGTTCTCATTATCACGAACGTTCATTCGCTCACGAATAGTACGAGACATACGGCTCAGAGCCACAGAGAACTGATTTCCAATCTGTTCGCCTACAGTTCGTACACGACGATTACCCAAGTGATCGATATCATCAGTACCACGTTCCCCTTTTCGCATTTCGAGCAAAAAGTTCACGGACATAATGATATCTTGTGGCGTAAGTACGAGCTCATCCAGCGGCACATCAATCCCAAATTTCTTATTCATGCGATAACGACCTACTTCACCCAGATCATATTTTTTTGCATCAAAGAAAAGTCGGAACAAGAATTTTTCTGCCAGATCCAGATTTGGCGGCTCACCACCACGCATTTCTGTATAAAAGACCCTTAAGGCTTCATTAGTATCGGATGACCGGTCCTTGGCAAGAGTGTTAGCCAAAAGATCGTAGGCAATATCTTCAGGGTCACTAACGACCATAACCCCACCAACGCCTTCTTTCTTCAGCTCGCGAACCTTTTCCTTGGTCAGCTTGTCTCCGGCCTCCATGAGGATCTCACCGGTTTCTTTATTAACCACATCAACGGGCACGGGTGAATCATAGAATGTTTTAAGACCAACATTATCAGCCAGGCGTAATTCACGAATAACACCAAATGCGCTGAGAATCGACTCATTTGTCGAAAATTTCATAGCACGCAACAGAAGTGAGATCGGGAATTTACGACGACGATCAATGACGGCATAGATCACATCATGAATATCTGTGGTAATATCCAGCCAGCTCCCACGGAATGGGATCAGACGAGCAGAATATAGTTTGGTGCCATTGGGATGTATTTTCATATCGAAGAACACACCCGGAGAACGCATGAGTTGAGATACAATAACACGTTCAGCACCATTAATTACAAAAGCTCCACCTTTGGTCATATAAGGAATGTTTCCAAAAAAGATGTCTTGCTCTACATGGACAGAGTAATCACCTGGTTCAGCACCTTCCTCAGTGCCATGGAGAATAAGTTTAACTTTTAACGGTACAGAATAAGTAACCCCTCGTTCGAGGCATTCTTCTATCGAATAGCGTGGTAATCCAACGCTGTAGGATACGTAATCCAGTTTGTAGTTCCCATGATTATCCTCAATAGGAAATACAGCCTGAAATATGGCCTCCAAACCCTTATTTTCACGTTCATGGGTTGCAACAGCTTCCTGCAGGAATTCTTTCCATGCATCCACCTGCAGATTGAGCAGGTTTGGTAGCGCTACCTGTGAACCGATTTTTGAGAAGGAGTGTCGTTCTATTTTACTGGGCTGGGACAAAAGCCACCTCCACTTTTAGTTAACCAACTAAAGGCGCAAAAGCTCGTGGAAGAAATCTTCCACGAGCCCGAAACCAAATAAGCCTTGGAACTGAAAATCAAACTACTTAAGTGTTACTTTAGCTCCAGCTTCTTCCAATTGCTTTTTAAGCTCTTCAGCTTCATCCTTGGAAATCGCTTCCTTGATTTTGCTGGGAGCACTATCAACCAACTCCTTGGCCTCTTTGAGTCCAAGAGCAGTCACTTGACGAACTACCTTGATAACATTGATCTTTTTATCGCCGGGACCCTCAAGCATTACATCAAACTCAGTCTGTTCTTCAACAGCTTCGGCAGCGACAGCAGGACCAGCAGCAACAGCAACAGGTGCAGCAGCAGTAACACCGAATTTGTCTTCGATAGCAGAAATAAGCTCGGAAATCTCGAGCATGTTAGCGGTTTCAAGATAGCTCATTACATCATCACGTGTGATACCCATGAGTAGATTACCTCCAGATTTAATTCTTTGTTTCTTTTAATGACATTAACACACCTACCATGTTCCGCATGGGGGCCTGAAGCACACTCAGGGTATTCTGCATGGGAGACTGCAGCCCGCCAAGCAACATAGCAAGTAACTCTTCTTTCGATGGTAAATTAGCCAGCTTTACATAGTAAGAGGCGTCCATTACCTTGCCTTCAAAAACCAATCCTTTTACAGCTGGTTTTTCTTTAGCCTTACCTTCCTTTTTGAGGAATTCTTTGATCACGCGAGCAGGTGCTGTTGAATCCACATTCCCAAATGCAAGGGCGGTTGGTCCTTTTAGAACATCATCAAGACCCTCGTAGCCCAATTCCTTTACAGCAATGCTGACTAATGTGTTTTTTAGAACACGATATTCAACATCTACTTCGTGAAACTTAGATCGCAACGCATTGGTCTCTTCTACTGAAAGTCCTACGAAATCAGTAAAATAGATAGCGCTTGCGTTTGAAATTTTCTCCCGGATTGATTCCAGGGCACTAACGTTATTTTGATTTGGCATATTGCTAACTCCTTCGATCGCTTATACGCCAAGCGTAGCTTTATCAATTCGGATACCAGGACCCATTGTTGAACTAAGAACCATTTTTTGAAAATAAGTTCCTTTAGCTCCTGGCGGTCTCATGGCGACCAGACGATTGATCAGAACCGTTATGTTTTCAACCAGCGCTGAAGGTTCAAAAGAAGCCTTACCAACTACCGAGTGAACAATACCGTATTTGTCGGTTCGCAATTCGATCTTTCCAGCCTTGGACTCGTCAACAGCTTTGGTAACATCCATAGTTACAGTACCGGTTTTTGGATTCGGCATAAGACCACGTGGACCCAGGATACGACCCATTTTTCCAACTTCACCCATATTATCAGGTGTAGTGATGATCACATCCACATCGATCCAGCCATCTTTCAATTTTTGGATATATTCTTCAAAGCCCACATAATCTGCACCGGCAGCCGTAGCTTCATCAGCTTTAGGCCCTTTAGCCAACACCAAAACCCGTACTTTTTTACCCGTTCCATGAGGAAGGGTAACCGTACCACGAACCATTTGATCAGCATACTTAGGATTCACTCCTAGATTCACTGACACTTCAATAGTCTCATCAAATTTTGCTGTAGCACATTCCTTTAGCAGATCAACACCAGCGTTTAAGTCATACTCTTTAGCTTTATCCAGCTTACTGAGATTTACTTTTTGTTTTTTAGAAATTTTCATCTCAGACCTCCTACTCTGCTACCGTAATGCCCATACTGCGGGCAGTGCCCTCAATAATGCGCATGGCCATCTCAACATCGTGAGAGTTCAGATCAGGCTTTTTCATTTCTGCGATCTCACGGACTTGAGCATGTGTGACCTTTCCCACTTTTTCAGAGTTCGGTGTTCCTGATCCCTTTTCAAGTCCAGCAGCTTTACGTAACAATACGGCGGCTGGTGGAGTCTTGGTAATAAATGTAAAGGATCTATCAGCATACACTGTAATCACTGCAGGAATAATCAAGCCACGTTCTTTTTCAGTTCGTGAATTGAACGCCTTACAGAACTCCATGATATTTACACCCGCCTGCCCCAATGCCGGTCCAACCGGAGGAGAGGGGTTGGCCTGTCCTGCAGGGATATGTAGTTTAATTTTGTTAATTACCTTTTTGGCCATTCGCTTCTACCTTCTGACTACTTTTCTAATTCTATCTGCAGGAAGTCTAATTCAACAGGCGTGGATCGACCAAAAATGGAGACCTCAACCTTGACTTTCTGCTTAGATTCATCAACTTCTTTAACAAAACCAGTAAAATCCACAAAAGGACCATCAGTGACCTTGATAGGATCACCGGCTTTAAATATGGTCCCCATGACTTCTTGACCGTCTCGCTCTTCGACTTCACCAAGAATTCGACGGACCTCAACATCCTTTAAAGGAACTGGTTCACCTTTGGGACCCACAAAAGACATCACCCCGGGAACATTCTCAACGAGGTAACGTGTTTCTTTGGTGATCTCCATCTGGATCATGATATAGCCCGGAAAGAATACTTTATTTCGCACATATTTTTTCCCGGCACGCATTTCAACCACATTTTCTGATGGTACCAGCACCTCAGGGATCAATTCAATCATCCCGGCAAGTTCTGCTTCCTGAAGAATTGCTTCACTGACTCGTTTTTCCTTACCGGAAAAGGTTCGAAGACTATACCATTTCATGGCCATATTAGCGCCCCATGATCACATTTAAGACTAAGACGGTCATTACCTTATCGAGGATAAATAGAACCATTCCAATAAATGCAGACATCCCAAGCACAACCCAGGTTGAACCCTTAAGTTCTTCGTAGGTCGGCCAGGAAACCTTTTTGAATTCCTGCTGTACGCCGTCTAGAAATGTTTTGAGCTTTTTAATCATAATTTATTTAACAATCAAAGAAATTGAGCAGGAGAGACAGGACTCGAACCTGCAACCTACGGTTTTGGAGACCGTTGCTCTACCAATTGAGCCACTCTCCTGTCTAATACTCATTTCTTATTTTGTTTCCTTGTGCACGACGTGTTTGTTGCAATTAGGACAATATTTCTTGAATTCCACGCGTGCCGGATGCAGCCGTTTATTTTTCTTCGTCGAATAATTGCGATGCTTGCATTCAGTACACTCAAGTGTGATTATCTCACGCATAAATCAACCGCCGATACTTTATTCAATGATCTCAGTAACAACTCCAGCACCCACAGTATGACCACCTTCGCGAATAGCGAAACGCAGCTCCTGCTCCATGGCGATGGGCTGTATTAACTCGATCGTTAAGTTTACAT
>JAUVKO010000259.1 GCA_030596225.1 Fidelibacterota bacterium | reverse complement strand
AGTTCTGGCCATAGATGTCTCTCCCGAAGCCCTGAAACAAGCCAGGGAAAATGCAATACTTAATGACACACAGCTTACGTTTCAGAAACTTGATATCCTGAAGGATTTACCTAGAATGGAACAACGCTTCGATCTCGTCGTCTCCAATCCACCTTATATCGCCCCAGGGGAAAAGAAACTTCTTCAAAAAGAGGTGGCAGAATTTGATCCTCCCCTGGCTTTATTCGATGATGTAGATGGGCTCTCTTTTTATCGTCGTTATGCTGAGATCCTGCCGGGATTACTCAACCCCGGGGGACAATTTTTCTTTGAGTTTGGAGGCAGTTCTCAGGAAAAGCCCGTCCTGAACATCTTTATGGAAAAAGGTTTTCAGGATCTGGAAATTATTCAAGATTATAATGGTGACCCCAGGGTAATCTCAGGTCGCTACACACCCTAAAGGAATAATACAATGAGGGAATATGCGAAATCAAGCAACCACATTCTGCAATGACCTGAAAATCACCAACCCTATTATTGGGGGAGCCATGTATCCCTGCTCAAACCCGGAGTTAGTGGCCGCAGTTTCTGAAGCCGGCGGCATAGGGATAATCCAACCTTTGAGTTTAACCTACGTCCATGGTCATGAATTTCGGGCTGGCCTGCGATATATCCGTACACTAACCTCCAAGCCTATCGGTGTTAATTTATTGGTTGAGAAAAGTTCTCAGAAATACCTGGAGCGGGTCAATGAGTGGTTGAATATCTCTCTTGAAGAAGGTGTTTCTTTCTTTGTCACAGCCCTGGGTAATCCACGTTTTGTCGTAGATAAGGCCCATACACAGGGTGGTTTGGTTTATCATAATACCACCAACCGGAAATGGGCTGACAAAGCTCTGGATGGTGGAGTAGATGGGCTGATTTGTGTCAATGATCGGGCAGGTGGTCACGCTGGAACAGAGAGCGCTACCCAACTTTATAATGATCTGATCGATCTGGGTAAACCCCTGATCTGTGCCGGTGGAATCAGTGATCCACAGGATGTCGCTGACATGATTGATCTTGGCTATTCCGGTATTCAGATGGGAACGCGATTTATTGCCAGCACTGAATGTTCTGCACACCAAGACTATAAACAGGCTATTCTGGATGCTGATGAGACCAAAATTGTCCTGACTGACAAATTGTCCGGTGTGTCTGCCTCTGTAATCAATACTGAATATGTTAAAAGCATGGGAATCAAGGCCGGCCCCTTTGCCAGATGGATGCTGCGGGGATCAAAGACCAAGAAATATATGCGTATGTTCTATACCCTGCGCTCTTTCCGAGCCTTAAAGAAAGCTGCCGGGAAAGAGAGTGTTTATCACAATTATTTTCAAGCCGGAAAAAGTGTCAGTGGAGTGAATAAAATTCAACCAGTAGCTGAAATCATGGCTGAATATTGCGACGTTCTTAACTCATAGAACGTGTAGTCAGCCTTAATAATTATTCTTTAACAATAGGGCAGGCAACATAGTGGTTTTCAGCATGTTCCTCAAAGACAGGCTTTGATTCCGCACATGAGGGTTGAGCTATGGGACAGCGGGTCCGGAAAGCGCAACCGCTGGGTTTATTTAAAGGCGTGGGAACATCCCCCTTCAGTACAATCCGTTCGCGATTCTTGCGAGCAGGATCAGGGAGTGGAACAGCTGACAGTAATGCTTTGCTATACGGGTGCCGTGGATGATGGTAGACATCCTGGGCATTTCCATATTCAGCCATATCACCCAAATACATAACTGCAATCTTATCTGAAATATGTTCGACTACTGACAGATCATGAGCAATGAAAAGATAAGAAACATCAAATTCATCCTGTAGATCCATCATAAGATTAATGACCTGAGCCTGAATAGATACATCCAGAGCAGAAACCGGTTCATCACAAATGATCAGATCCGGATTGGTGGCTAATGCCCGGGCAATACCTACTCGCTGGCGTTGACCTCCGGAAAATTCATGTGGATAGCGGCGAGCCTGTTCTGCCTGTAGACCTACTTTATCCAATAGCCAGCCAACTCGCTCGGCTTGTTTCTTGCTATTCATTTTGGTGTGTAACTGTAAGGGCTCACTGATGATCTGAGCCACTGTCATGCGTGGATTCAGGGACGCATAGGGGTCTTGAAAGATCATCTGAACTCGAGAACGATATTTGCGCACTTCATTTGGTGAAAGTTTGGCAAAATCTACAACTTTATCACCAAAATGGTACTCGATGCTGCCACCGATCTCTACATCAGGAGCCACATACTTAAGAATATTGATCATGGCGCGGCCAACAGTGGTTTTACCGCATCCAGACTCTCCTACCATGCCAACGATCTGCTTACGATCAATAGAAAACGATATCCCGTCCACGGCCTTTACAGAAGCCACACGTTTTGAGAATACGCCACCATGTACCGGGAAATGCACAGAAAGGTTTTTGACGTCTACGAGAGTATTCTTACTCATGCGGACACCTGCGCTTCCTGGACCACAAAACAGCGTACAAAATGTCCTGGATTAACTTCCTGCAATGGTGGTTCTTCAGCATCACATTTATCCAATTTTACCTCACACCGTGTGCAAAATTTACAGCCTGCAGGAAGATTTAGAATATTCGGAACCATGCCTGGAATGGTTTCCAATCGATCAAGCTTCGTATCCTTATCCGGCCTGGGGATAGAGCCCAACAATCCTTTTGTATAAGGATGTTGAGGATTTTTAAAGAGGTTATTAACCTCGGCAACTTCCTGAATAACCCCACCATACATGACGATGACCCGCTCACAAGTTTCCGCCACGACAGCAAGGTCATGAGTAATAAGTACGACCGCTGCATCCGTATTATCCTTTTTCAGATCTAACATAAGGTCAAGGATTTGGGCTTGAATAGTCACATCTAGCGCTGTTGTGGGCTCATCGGCAATAAGTAGGGATGGATTTTTTGCCAAAGCCATGGCGATCATTACCCTTTGACGCATCCCACCAGAAAATTGATGGGGATAATCGCCCAAGCGACGCTCAGCGTCAGGTATTCCTACCATATCCAGGA
>JAUVKO010000242.1 GCA_030596225.1 Fidelibacterota bacterium | reverse complement strand
AACAAATCCACTGAGGTAAACCAGTATGGAGAAGCGCCCTCTGCGTGTTTTGGGAATAATGTGATAAATATTTCCCGAAGCAATTTCTTCATCACTGATCTGCTTGGCCCTCCAGACCACTTCCAGTTTTTCGCTGGATTCCGGTTTGCTAATAAGACTGACCAAAGGTGTCACAATGAGGGCAACAGCGGCACCTAGAAAAGTGGTGGAATTGAAATCTAAATCGAAGAAAAACTTGCCAACGATACCTGAAGTAGCACCCGACAGATAACCGACCAGGGCAGCTGTACTGGTAGCTCGTTTCCAGAGCAGACTGTAAACGATCGCCACAATAAAAAGTGGCATATCCATGATCCCGATGATGGTTAAATATGCTTTAACAGCGCCCCCTAGCATGGGAACGAGAAAAGCGAAACCGATCATAAAAACACCCACGATACCCGTCATGATCCGTGCAATCATTAGAATTTCCTTGCCAGTCGCTTTCCGCTTTTTCAAACTTTCATAGATGTCATTTGTGAAAAGTGTGGCAACGCCATTTAGATTCCCGGAGATAGTGGATAATTGAGACGATATTAGACCACAAAGAACCAGCCCCAGGACAACATTAGGCAGCATGTCAGCCAATAAGATCGGAATTGCCTGATCAGCATTTTCCAATCCTGGATAAAGAACACTGGCAGCTAATCCAGGTAAATTCCAGAGCAAGGCGAAGGGAGTTGTAATAATGCCGGCCAGGACCATACCCTTGGCCACTGTTCGTGTGCTCTCAGCTCCGAAAGCTCTTTGTAATAGCCCCTGATCAACACTGGCCCATTGAATTCCCAGGAGAAAGATGGCCAGAATGAATTTCCAATTGTAGGGTCCATCTTCCCTTACTAGGGTCAAACTTTGTTCAGGTAACTTTTCAATGAGACCGGGCATCCAGCCCACTGCCGCCATAGCCATGGGTAACACAATAAGAGCCCCGACCAGCATAAAAACGAACTGAATAACATCCGTAAAGGCAATCGCCCACATCCCACCAAGGATTGTATAAACGATAGCTACTACTGCAAATATCAAGATCCAGAAAGTGAAAGATTCAATACCCGTGATAGCTTGAGCTGCTACTACTGCAGTATAAAGGACTACACCCAGCCAGAATGCCAGGCGAAAGATCCAAAGGACCCCAACCAGGGTTCGCACACGCTTGTCATAACGCTGTTCCAGAAATTCCGGGATAGTCTTGATCCTTAGGCGACGCATAATCGGGATAATAAAAAGACCAGCGAAAACGATTGCCATATTTCCGGTCCAGGTCTGCCACAGAATAGCAATCCCATGTTTGTAGGCTACTCCAGCCTGATCGATAAAACTGTATAGGTTAACATTGGTCGCTGCTATCACAGCAGCCAGGATAAACGGGGTTAATTTACGCCCCGCAACCATAAAATCATCTGGATCACCGACCCAACGGTAAAATGATGATCCAATAACAAACGTTATTCCAAGAAAAACGAGTACAATTACGATGTCAATTAAAGCCACTGCTAATTCCCTTACTCATAATTATTTCTTCTGTGCTCAGTGAGTGTGTCTCGCTGAGCTTAGCCTGTCCTGCCTGCCCTGTAAAGAGTTTGCGATTGTATGGGGAGCTTACCCCGAAAGTCAGTAAACACACTTTTAGTTAGTTAAAGATCGGTAGAATTGCAGTGACAATATCCGATATCCGCAGGATTGATAGCCATTTGTCTGCTAGTCCTGATCCTGAGAGGAGGAATCCTCTGCCCTGTCCTGTTTGAGTTTCAAATATTCCTTGAGGGGAATGATGATCCACATGACCAGGATAACAAATCCCATGAACCAAATACCCCAGGTTATCCAGTCAAAATACATAAGTAACTCCTTCACCTAATGTCACATACTTGTTTTCAATCGAGTAATTGCGAGATCAAACAAGTATCAAAAACCAGTTTGGGTTCGCTACCTGTCCCGGCGAAGCCCGGAAAGAGTGAGGGTAGACTCTTCGTGGCATTGCTCAAAGCGAAACTGAATCTTCATCTGAAAACTGGTTTAGCCAAATCAATCTACGCTGTCCTTGATAATAAACATTGTGAACGACACATTGAATTTATAGCCAGACACAAATTGCATTTATTGTTCGTCCACCGAAGCTGTAATCTTGTCCAGAGCACGCCATAAGTATATTCCACTCATGAATACGATGCTCAAAGCGACAATTCCTAACCATGTCTCACCAAATAAAAGCTGTCCAACTCCAAACAAGAAGCCAAAGATAACAGCAAGTGAAGCAAAATACGCCATTACATCGTTTTTAAAACTATGAGTAAATGGTGGAAAATCTGGTTGGGATTCAAATACACGTTTCCATCCGTATCCACCAATCCGAAGTTGTTGATAAAAAGCAATAACTTTTGCGCTTGGTTCACTTGTCGTATATATCATAACGCTAATCCATACAATAGCAGCAACTAAGGTTGTGATTAGTATTCGGACAGGAAACATGCTATCATAACCCTCAAGCGGTGGAGCCGTCACGGACCATAGTTGAAGAAAGTTAGCAACAATAAGTGATGCCGCCAACGCAGATATTTCTGTCCAGGCATTTACTCTCCACCAATACCAGCGCAATACGAGAATAATTGCTGCACCAGATTCCATCAGCGTAACATATTTATAAATTCCAAGAATACTGTTCAATCGTGTTACAAAAAAGAGCATTAGGATAGCCAGTAAACCACCGGTGATACGACTATAGAAAATTGCTTTTTTTTCAGTTAGTTCCGGATTTCTGGGTCTTACAAAATCATTAATCACATAAGATGAGCCCCAGTTTAGTAAGGTATTAATTGTGCTCATATATGCGGCTAACAAACTGGCAATCATAATCCCTTTCAGACCAACAGGCATAAACTTATCAATCATCATGGGATAGGCCTTCTCAGAATCAACCAAATCAGGAAAATAGATAACACTCAGAATGCCAACTATGATCCAAGGCCAACTCCTAACAGCGTAATGCAGGAGATTGTACCATAAATTGGCTAGCAATGCATCTTTTTCACTTTTACAGGCCAGTAAACGTTGAATTTGATAGGCATAACCAGGTGCCATTCCCCACCAGAGCACGCCCAAATACACAACAAAGGTTAGAACTTTTAAATCAAAATTTTCAAAGCTTGGGAAAAAATTCAACATATCAGGCCTGAAACCAGGACTTGCTGTTAATCGTTCCATGACACTAACGCCCCCGGAGGCTGCATCAGCCCAGGCAATCCAGGCCAGACTGATTGCACCAACCATGGCCAGTACAAACTGCAACAGATCTGTATAAACAACACCATACAAACCAGATAAAATCGTATAAAAAAAGGTCATCAAAGCAAGACCGGTTATCAAGGCTAATGAGGGTGTGATCGGCCCAAGCAAAGGCAGGGTGAATAGTGGTTCGACACTCAAGTGTAAAATAACGGTGAATAACTTTCCAACTGCCAATGTTACCGAAGTCAGTATAAACATGTTGAAGA
>JAUVKO010000131.1 GCA_030596225.1 Fidelibacterota bacterium | reverse complement strand
GCAGGTATCCTGCAATCAGCGAGATGCATCGAAGCGCCCATTTGTGTTCTGATCTCTGAACAGTTCCCGCTCCCTTCGATACTTTTCTTCGCTTCACTCAGAAAAACTCAGGGATCGCTTAAGACCTGGTCTCTGAGTGATTTTGATGACGTAGGAGTCAAAATAGTATCGAAGAGATCGAAGCAATCAAGGTGATCGAAGTATCCTCTCATAGGAACACTTTCTTAGCCAATTCCGGTAAATCTTTTTGCTGACCATTGATTAAGGCTGTTTTCTTCCTGCGGTTCCATCGCTGAATCTGTTTCTCTCTATCAAAGGCTACATCAATTCTATCATACTCTTCGGAATACACTAATTTCACTGGCAGGCGGGTTTTTGTATAATTAGCACCTTCACCGACTTGATGGTGCTGTAACCTCAACTCAAGATCAATTGTACTTCCAGTGTAATAACTTCCGTCTGAACATTCTAGTATATACATGTAGCCTTGCACTATAGTGACCCCTTGTATTCTTTCTATAACGTTCCCTTCGATACTATCGTTTCACGATCACTCAGGGTCCGTTTTTTTGTGCCATAGACATGGTCGCTGAGCCTGCCTTCCTTAGTACGTAGTACCTGCCTGCGCGTAGCCGCTTCGGCATAGGCAGGCGGCGGACAGGCGCAGGCAGGTATCCCACAATCAGCGGAATGTATCGAAGTGCCCATTTGTGTTCTGATATCTGAACAGTTCCCGCTCCCTTCGATACTTTTCTTCGCCTTGCTCAGAAAAACTCAGGGACCTTGTAAGATAATGTAAAATAATAATTCATGCTTCGACCCTTCGTCCCTCGACTCCGCTCGGGATGACGGCTCAGGACAGGCTTGCTCAGCATGACGATCTGGCAGGTATTCTCAGGAACCATCCTTCGACAGGCTCAGGAACCACCAACTTGAATCCCGCCAAAGGCGGTGGCAGTTGGTGGTATTGCATTTCCACACTATTCCAAAATGGCACAAAAAAAGCACCCCGCAGGGTGCTTTTAAAAGAACATTTTTATTGAAAATCTAACCGTGTTGCTTTTTCTTTTGATTCTCATCCCAGATCAATACCACCGGACTGGCCACAAATATTGAAGAATAGGTTCCCACGATCAGACCAACAGTCAGTGCAAACGCAAAGGGTTTGATCACTTCACCACCAAAAAATAACAGGATACCGACCACTGTCAGTGTGGTCAATGATGTGATCACCGTTCGGTTCAAAGTCTGATTCAAACTCATATTAAGCACAGCTTCAAAAGCATCATGACGTTTAACCTTAGCATTTTCACGCACACGGTCGAAAACAACAATAGTGTCATTTAATGAATACCCCACAATAAAGAGAAATGCGGCTAACACCGAGAGAGAAATCTCCAGATTTAATAATGAGAAAAGTCCCAGGGTGATCAGCACATCATGAGTCAGAGCAACCAATGCCCCGATAGCATACATGAACTGAAAACGAATCGAAATATAGATCACAATACCGATCATGGCAATTAGCACAGCAGAGATCATATCTCCACGGAGTTCTTTACCGATCTTTGGACCCACCGTTTCTAAACGACGAATTTCGTAATTCTCTCCCCCATGAATGGAAGCCAGTGCATCACGAATGATATTGACCTGTTCTTCACTGCGAGTGGCCTTTTTCACATGAATAAGGTACTCATTAACATTTCCGAATTCGCGAATAGCAGCATCACCATATCCAATCTCAGAAAGTGCTTCACGAACAGACTCTACTGCAGTGGTTTCATGGAATAAGACCTGGATCTCTGTTCCTCCTTCGAAATCAATGCTATAGTGTGGACCGCCATGGATAACCAGGCTTAGCAAACCTGCTACAATAATCACTCCTGAAAAGACCCCGGCAATCTTCCGTTTTCCAAGAAAATTAATATTTACATTTTTAATCAATTCAAACATTTCAAAATCCTCAGATACTCAACTTGGTCATCGTTTTACGCTCAGTCAACACCATAAAAATAGTTCGTGTGATGAAGATGGCGGTAATCATTGAGGTTAGAATACCCCAGAATAGTGTCGTGGCAAAACCCTTGATGGTTCCACTACCAAACTGCCATAGTACACCGGCAGCCAGGATTGTGGTCAAGTTCGCATCCACAATGGTGGTTAAAGCCCGACCAAAACCATCATCGATGGCTTTCTTAACTGTCTTGGCATTTCTCAGCTCTTCTCGAATTCTCTCAAAGATCAGCACATTGGCATCTACAGCCATACCTACTGTCAAGATCAAACCGGCAATACCCGGTAAGGTCAATGTGGCATTCAGGGTAGATAATACTGCCAAAGTAAAGGCGAGATTGAGGAATAAGGCAAAATCTGCAATTAGACCAGAACCCTTATAGTAGATGGCCATGAAAATGATGACCAGGATGAATCCAAAAACCATGGCTCGAGTAGCCGCAGAAACCGAGTCCGCACCCAGAGAAGCACCAATGGTACGTTCTTCTTCAATGACCATGGGAGCCGGTAATGCACCGGCACGCAGCACAACTGCCAGTTTCTTGGCATCCTGAAGGTCATTCATGCCCTCGATCTGAGTCCGGCCATCAGAGATCTTATCCCGGATGACGCCGGCCATATGGACATTGCCATCCATGACAATGGCGATCCGTTTGCCAACGTTTCCGGCTGTGATCTTGGACCATTCCCGGGAGCCTTCATCATTCATGGAAATATGAACCACAAATTCAGCACCGGAAAATCCACCCAGAGATTCCCGGGCATCGGTGACCACCTCACCGGTTAATTCAGCAGTCTCTTTCATCAGATAAAGAGCCCGGTGCAGACGACCATCTCCTCTAATATCACGGGTTGCCACACCCCAGGACAAACGACTGTCTGAGGGTATTGCAGCAGCAATGGTCGGATTCTTAAATTTTCGCTTTATGGAACGGACATTTTCTTCCGGCACCCAAATGGTGTTACCGCCAACATTGATCAGTGATGAAAAGGGCCGACTGATATCACCGGTACCGGTAATGCTTAAAGTATCGCCATCATCACCGGCTAAAACTTCAGCCAAGCTGGGAACTGTCTCTATTTGACCGATATCCTCTTCTGCAAGTTCAACGGTATCTGTTGGAATGTTATCCATCACAGTTGTCCAGGCTTTGTCGATATTTCGAATCATCTCGTTCAGCAGCTGCGGATCTTCGTGAATCAACACAAATTCAAGCAGAGCAGTAGCCTGAATCAATTCACGGGCTTGGGCTTCATTGCTTATACCGGCAAGTTCAACAACAATTCTCCAATCGCCCTGACGCTGAATAGTTGGTTCAGATACTCCAAATTCATCCACGCGGTTGCGGATGATCTCTTCAGCACGATCGACAGCGTCCTTTGCATCTGATTCCAGGGCATCCAGAACGTCAGCATTGGGTCCTTTTTCATAAATTGGGAAATAGCGAGCCAGACGAATATTGGTAGCTTTAACGTTTTTTTCAAAGGTCGGGAAAAATTCATTTTCATTCAGCTGAGCTTCCTGCAGGCTGTTGGTGATGAGTTCTTCAATTAAAACATCGCCACCCTCTACCCGTGTTTTGATCAGCTCTTCCAGATCCACTTCCAGGACGACATGCATTCCGCCCTGTAGATCCAAGCCTTTATGAATAATATTTCTACGGATACTCTCCATCTCACCACTCTCAATGAGTGCTTCTTTTCGGGTCTCATCCATCGTGTAATAGCTAATGGTGTCTCTGAGCATGTAGGCAGCACTTCCAATGAGGAGCACAACCAGGAAGACACGCATTCGCAAGGTTCCAGACATAAGGATCAATCCTTTTACTTATTACTTGTTCACATTCCACCAATTTTTTAGTGGAAAAATTCTTTCAATAAGACCCCGTAACTACTTTTTATAATGTGGTCACCGGGGACCCGGCTTCGCTTTTAGCTTCGCCGCGGTTACCCTCTGACATTAATGTCCTCGGGCAAAAAAGCGCGGCAATATAAAGGTGGGGCTATGTTCTCCAAAGTAATATTCCATTCACGAAATTTACTGTTTTTAACCACGAAGAGCACAAAGGTCGCAAAGAATGCTCTATGGCTACAATTTTGTGGACAATATCACAAACTTCTTCTGTTCTATCGAAGACGTTAGTGATTATTACCTTGACTTTATGACTGGTCTTTGCGACCCGCCCACGGCGGGTTGCAGGGAGGATTCCGGCTTCGCCCGTAGGGTTCGCCGGGACAAGTGGAAATTGGTTTGTTTGAAGGCAGGTGTCAATTCAACCAATTTCCGGAGGAGCAATGCGACGACTAAATTGGTTTCAATTTAGCCTGAATCTCTGAAACCTGTTTGGTTCGCGTCTTGTCGCGGCGTAGGGGAACGAAGACGGAAACAATGCAAAGCAATCGAGGTAATTGAAGTATTCCTTTACTGAAACACTTTTGCGTCATGCTGAGCTGAGCCTATCCTGAGCGAAGTCGAAAGGTCGAAGCATCGAGCAAACACCAAGTTACCTGCGTTTATAATAGGCAACAGAGAGCTCTGGCAAATCTTCATATCTTTCGTTGATCAAAGCGATTTTCTTTGCTCTGCGCCAACCTTTGATCTGCTTTTCCAGTACGATTGCATCTTGAATATCCAATTCATCCGAGGCCCATACCAATTTTACGGGTTTTCTTGTGTTTGTATATGTTTTAATAAGACTCTCTGAATGCTCAAATAGCCGACGCTCAATATCATTGGTTACTCCTGTATAGAATGATTGGTCAGAGCATTCCAGAATGTAGACATATCCGGTTTTCATATTAACCCCTGACTGAATTTTGGTTTACTTAAATGTAACAAACTGATAGTAATGAACAAGATCGTTTTATATGCTTCGACCCTTCGCACTTCGACGGAGCTCAGTGTGACGGCTCCAGTCTACGCCAAAAGGCTACGACCTGGCAGGGCGGGCTTGCTCAGCATGACGATCTTGAGCTCTCATCAATAAGTATCATCCGCGAAGACTATCAGGATAAAGTTTTCATATGACTATGAAACCACCAATTTGCCCCAAAAACCCCTCTTTGAATTCCACACTCTCAATTAGTTTACCCAGGTAAAAAAATGGAGTTCATTTGAAACACAAAAAATACAAGATCATCCTGGTCGCCGGTGCCCGACCCAATTTCATGAAGATCGCCCCTCTCATGCATGCCCTGCAGGATCATCCCTCTTTAGAAGCTATTCTTGTTCATACCGGTCAACACTATGATGAAAAGATGTCGCATTCCTTTTTTAAGCAGCTCAATATTCCCAAACCCCATATTAATCTGGAGGTCGGTTCCGGAAGTCATGCGGTTCAGACCGCCCGGATCATGGAACGCTTCGAGGAGGTTTGTTTTAGTGAAAAGCCAGATATGGTCATGGTTGTCGGCGATGTGAATTCAACTGCAGCTTGCAGTCTGGTTGCCTCAAAATTACATATTAAAGTTGCTCATTATGAAGCCGGCCTACGCAGTCGTGATCGTGAAATGCCTGAGGAGATAAACCGACTTGTAACCGATGCCATCACAGATCTGTTTATTACAACTTCTGAAGATGCCTCTGAAAATTTATTCAGCGAAGGTATCACAAATGAAAAAGTCCACATGTTGGGCAATCTTATGATCGACAGCCTGGTCAATCAGCTGGAAAGAGCTTCTCTTGTTGAACTTAAACTCCATGATCTGGATGGGCAGACTATCGATAACTCCTGGCTGAAGACTAATGCAGGCTACGCGGTAATGACCTTTCATCGGCCTTCTAATGTGGATAATAAAAAAGCATTAAATGTTTTGGTGAATGAATGGGTTAAGACATCGGAACTATTGCCTATTATCTTCCCCATTCATCCTAGAACTCAGAATATGCTCCGGCAGTTTGGGCTATTGAAAACTCTGCAGTCAACTCCGAATATCTATCTTACAGGTCCACTTGCTTATCTGGAATTCCTCAAACTGGTCAATGAAAGCTCACTGGTGATTACTGATTCCGGTGGAATTCAAGAAGAAACCACCTATCTGAAGATTCCCTGTCTGACAGTACGTCCCACCACTGAACGTCCCATCACCATTTGGGAAGGCAGTAATCAGCTCATCAAAGCACATGAAATATACAGTAAAGCTGCTGGAAGCCTTCAAATGTCCAAATCTTCATTTGGGATACCCAAATACTGGGAAGGCAAGGCAGCTGGACGGATCGTCCATCTTTTGGAGAAATATTCCATTTCATGAAGACAGTTTCTGAGTTTATGAATTCATGAGTTTTGGGCAACCAATTTTATTATTTATTTTAAACTTGATGCCACCGTAAAAAGTCCCTCTCGCCCGCCTGCGTATAACTTCGTGCGGGCAGGCAGAGGACGCAGAGCGATGTATTGAGCTGGTCGAAATGTCGCAATGTGTTGATATTTATGAATATAGCGCATCATGTCGTAT
>JAUVKO010000040.1 GCA_030596225.1 Fidelibacterota bacterium | reverse complement strand
CAAAACACCCTCACCAATAAAAACAAAGATGGTTAACAGAATGAGAGAGACACGAGCAGCTCGATGAGCACTGCGCTTTGCTCGTTCCTCCGAATAGTCCTTAGTCAGGGTCATGAATACCGGCAAACCGCCAAAAGGATCCATAATTACCAGCAAGGTGACAAAGGCATGCATAAAAGCATTAGAATCAAGGATCATGTATTGTCCTTCCATACATTTTTAAGGGTCTCTACGGCCAATTTTATCATCAACACTGGAATTCCGGCTTGTATATGAGCTTCACCTATTTTTTTCAACAAGACAAAATGCAATTGGGAGTTAGCCACTTTTTTGTCCAAGCGGGTTGCTTGTTCGATGGCAACAGGATCTACAGTTTCCAAAGACAGTTGCAGCGGAATCTTTCCCAGCATATCAGCCAGTTTTTCCCATTCCTCATTTGATAACTGCCCCACCTGATTCGAGAGCCAACCGGCACCATACATTCCCAGGATCACGGCCTCGCCATGACGTATTTCACCATAGCCTAGAGTTGTTTCAAGGGCATGCCCCAGTGTGTGGCCAAAATTCAGGATGCGACGCAGGTCTGCTTCTTTTTCGTCGGCTTCAACTATCTGCGCCTTCAATGCACAACTACGAGAAATACCTTTAACCAGTTTGTCACCAGGTTTTGAGTTGAGTAACTCATCCATATTGGAAAAGAGGAATTGCAAATATTCTTTATCTCGGATCGCTCCCATTTTAAACATTTCAGCATATCCGGAAATGCGGTCCCGCAGGTCAAGACTGCTCAATGTATCGATATCCATGAGCACCAGATCAGGTTGATAAAAACTACCAATGAGATTTTTTCCGCTGCTGTGATTCACTCCGGTTTTCCCCCCTACTGCCGCATCTACCATAGCCAATAGGGTTGTAGGAATATGAACCAGTTTAACCCCGCGAAACAGAATGCTAGCTACAAAACCACCCAGGTCTGTAGTCACTCCCCCACCCAGAGTAATGATGGTCCCGCTGCGTTCCATTCCCTGGGCTATAAGTGCCGAAATAACCTGCTCCGCTGAAGCCAGAGTTTTATATGCTTCACCGTCAGGGATTAGAATTGTGCGGGTCACAAGACCTGCCGCTTTCAAACTATCGCGTAAAGTTGCTCCGTAGAGTTCATTAACTGTGTTATTGGTGATGATACCAATAGGTCCGGTGGCACCAATACTATCCAGATATTTAGCAATATCAGCTAACAACCCCTGTCCAACCAGCAGCTCATATTGACCTGTTTGATGTTTGATCTTTTGGCGGGAGATATCAGACACGCTGTCGCTCCAAGGCGATCATAATGTTGCCTGTGATAATTTCCGGTGACTGGTCTCCGCTATCGATATGGATCTCGGCTGTTTTTGCATAAGCTTCCCGTCGTTCTGTGAGAATCTCATTTAACTCAACCAGAGTATCCTTGCACCCGCTGAGTAGGGGACGATCTGGGGAATACCCCAAACGGGCAGCAGCTTCTGCCGGGGTAAGATTCAGCCATACAACAATTTCACTTGTCAGAAATTCAATATTATCTGGCCGGGTAACGATTCCACCTCCACAAGCGATGATTTTTTTGTTCAGACCAGCTGTTTCTTTCAGAACCTTTGTTTCATGGTTACGAAAGCCCTCTTCTCCTTCTTCATCAAAGATTTTGGGGATATCCTTGCCGGTCAGGACTTCGATCTTGTGGTCAAGATCTATAAATTCCCACTTCAGGACTCTGGCCAAAATCTTTCCTACTGTACTTTTCCCGGCTCCCATCAAGCCAATTAAGTAAACCATGTTGACGCCGGCATGAAGTTTCACTATTTCACTCCTGAAGCCAATATATGTGCCTTGACCTGACTCAGAGAGTCTCCCCCGAATTTCTCCAGAATGGCATCTGCTAAAACCAGAGCCAGCATAGCCTCTCCGATAACCGAGGCTGCTGGTACAGCACAAGCATCCGTTCGCTCTTTATGGGCAACGCCAGGTTCACTAGTTTTAATGTCTACTGAACGTAAAGGACGAGCCAAAGTTGGAATGGGTTTCATGCTAACCTGCACGCGAATCAGTTCACCATTGGTCATACCACCTTCAATGCCCCCGGCATGATTACTGGCACGTCGGAGGGTTTCACCCTCCTTGATAATTTCATCGTGAGCTTTTGATCCCGGTACTTTAGCAACATCCAAACCATCACCAATGCTCACTGATTTCATAGCATTAATGGACATCATGGCAGCAACCACTTTTGCATCCAGCTTGCGATCCCAATGAGTATAGGATCCCAATCCAACAGGAAGTCCCGATGCCAAAACTTCAAATACTCCACCGACCGAGTCACCTTCACTGCGGGTGGTGTCGATATAAGAGATCATATTTCGTTCAGTTTTTTCATCCAGACAGCGAACTGGAGAGCGATCAGCTTGTTGATTCAATTCAGAAAGATCAGAAACCGATATGGCAGGGGCTTTTTCAGGACCAATCTGGATGACGTGACTGGCAATTTCAATCCCCAGTTCTTTGAGAAAGGTACGACAAACAGCCCCCAGGGCCACCCTCATGGCGGTTTCACGAGCTGAAGAGCGTTCCAACACATTGCGAATATCTGAAAAGTTAAATTTTTGCACACCGGCTAAGTCAGCATGACCAGGTCGCGGCAGGGTAACTTCTGGAATATCTTCCTTGGGTGTCTCATGGGACATGATCCCATCTTTCCAATTGGTCCAGTCATGATTCTCGATCCAGAGCGCTATGGGAGAACCCAGGGTTTCGCCATGTCGTAAGCCACTCAGGATCTCAGCATGATCTTGTTCGATCTTCATGCGCCCCCCGCGGCCATAGCCCATTTGTCGACGAGCCAGGTCTTGGGCAATCATTGCTTCAGAAATAGTTACTCCAGCCGGGAAACCTTCCAGAATACCGGAAAGTCCTTTACCGTGAGATTCTCCGGCAGTCAGGAATTTGAGTTTTTGGAGCATATGTTATTCCTTATTCCTTGCACCTCGACTCCGCTCGGTGTGACGGATTCGGGATAATGAAGGATTGTCTTCCTTTAAGCTCAATAATTATAGTCTTCGCGAGCGAACATCGAGAGCGTGGCGATCTCATATTCGAGATTGCTTCGTCAGTCTCTTCCTCGCAAAGACGATTTAAAAAAGAATTCATACCCATCACTCGAATTTACGCTTAAAGCCTGTAATTTTGTTGTGAACTGCCTCGCGCATTTCATTCAATTTTATTTGATTCCAGTCCTGTGGTCCAAACCAGATATCCACAGAAGCCATGGCTTGATAAAGATACATATCCAAGCCTGAGACCGTCTGACAGCCAGAAAAAATGGCTTCGGAAAGCAGACGCGTGTTCAAAGGATTAAAAATGGTATCAACCACTACATCAATAGATTCCAGAATATCCCCATCCAAAGGGGTTTCCCGTTGCTTTGGTTTCATTCCAAGCGGCGTGCAATTCACCAGACAGAAAGCATCTTCAATAGGCTCGACGGCGCTGGCATTCCAGGCACAGCCGGCTAAAGGCATACCCTCTGCTGAAGATTTCATATCTTTGATCAGCATTTTCGCCCGTTCCGGATCACGGGCAATGATCGTTGTCAAACCTGCACCAATCCGAGCCAAACCAAAGGTAATGGCCCGAGCTGCACCACCACTGCCTAAAACAACCACCTTTTTCCCGGCCAAATCAACATCAGCTGCTTCCAATGACTTGACAAAGCCATACCAATCTGTGTTATAGCCAGTGAGCTTTCCCTCATGACGACGGATACAATTAACGGCACCAATGGGCGCAGTACGATCATTGATCTCATCCAAATACGGGATGATGGTAGACTTGTGGGGAATGGTTACGTTAAATCCATCTAATTTCTTAGCAGAAGGCAGACCTATCCAACGCTCAAGACCGTCGGGAGGAACTTTTACTTTCTTATACTCTCCATCAAGACCCAATTGCTCATAGATCCATTCGTGCATGAAATCACTAACACTTTGTCTTAATGGATCACCAATGACTGCTAATTTCACTATTTACTCCAAACTGCCTTTCATTAGCCTTGCGAAGGTTTCCGTCTACGTTCTTCGAACTACGCCGCGACAAGCAAAACCTTCGCAAGGCTATATCAATAAGTTGTTAGTTTGACAAAGCCCTCAGCTCGTGGAAGAATCCCGGATGTGATATATCAACACAATTCGGATTATCAAGTTGAGCTGGTGTATCACTAATTAACCCAGCAACACCCATGGTCATGGCAATCCGGTGATCGTCAAACGTGATCACCTTGCCCCCTTTAAGTCGCGATGGACCTTCAATGCTAAAACCATCATGACGCTCGAATATTTTTCCTCCCCAGGCATTTATATTGGTCACAATGGCCTTTATCCGGTCAGATTCTTTGACCCTTAATTCTTCAGCTCCATTAACCACTGTTTCACCTTTGGCCTGAGTAGCCAGCAATGCAATAAGGGGTAATTCATCAATAAGATTAGCGATCTGTTCAGGGTAAATCTGGATTCCTTTTAACTTAGAAGAACGAATCTGCAGATCTGCCACGGCCTCGCCGAGATGCTCTTCCTGATTAGCGATAGTAACATTTCCACCCATTTCCTGAACAACCTGTAAGAAGGCAGTCCGGGTCGGATTAATGCCAACCCTGCGAATAATCAGATCAGACTCCGGAACCAATAGTGCTGCGGTAATAAAAAAGGCTGCAGCAGAAAAATCGCCGGGGACTCGCATGGTAATAGCCTGAAGTGGCTTGGTCAACGTGCTTATCGAAACAGCTCTTCCCTTGATCTTGACCTTGGCACCCATGGCTTTTAACATTTGTTCCGTATGATCGCGACTAAATACCGGTGATTTAACCGTAGTTTCACCTTTGGCATGCAGTCCGGCTAATAAAATCGCTGATTTCACTTGAGCACTGGCGAACGGTAAACGATAGTCCAATGCCCATAGATCGCGACCGTTTAGCATAAGTGGCAAATATTTTCTTTCTCGAGCAGAAATATTCGTACCCATTTGTTGTAAAGGGCGAATAATTCTATCCATAGGACGCTTACTAAGAGAACGATCACCTGTGAAGTGAACGTGAATGGGGTGAGCCGCCAGGAGACCCAACATGAGTCTGGCTGTCGTACCTGAATTCCCACAATTCAATGCCTGATCAGGTTGCTTGAAAGGCCTCAAACCACCTCCCTGTACATGTACAATGCCTTTCTTCTCTTCAATCTGGATACCACAATTAATCAGTGCATCCCGGGTGGTTTGTACATCTGCACCAGGATTCAGGTTTTCAAGCTGACTGACACCATCCCCCAATGCGCTAAACATCAGCGCTCGATGGCTGATGGATTTGTCACCGGGTAATGTAATTTCACCCTGTAATGCCATAAGGCGATCCTTTTTAGCTTATTCGATTCCTTTACCCACTGCCTTTGCTACAATACGAACACGCTCCACCAAATCCTGGAAATCTTCCGGAACAAGCTGCTGCGGACCATCACTAAGGGCTACTTCAGGATTGGGGTGTACTTCAACCATTACACCCTGAGCTCCAGCCGCCACACCTGCAAGAGCTAAAGGCAGCACTTTATGTCGCTTGCCGGCAGCATGACTGGGATCAACAATAACGGGAAGATGTGACAAGCGATGGAATGCCGGGATAGCACTCACATCCAGTGTGTTGCGTGTGTGATCAACAAAGGTGCGAATACCGCGTTCACAGAGCACCACTTGTTTGTTCCCTTCGTTGAGGATGTATTCAGCCGCCAGGATCGTTTCTTTGATGGTGGCTGACATTCCACGCTTTAAAAGAATTGGCATTTTTGTACGAGCTGCGGCTTTTAATAATGTGAAATTCTGCATATTCCGGGTACCAATCTGGAGCATATCGGTATATTCAGCCGTGACCTCAAGAACATCCGTGTCTGTAACTTCAACTACAGTGGGCAGCCCAACCTCTTTTCCAACTTGACTTATCATCTTAAGCCCTTCTACACCTAAACCCTGAAAGGCATAAGGCGATGTACGCGGTTTAAAAGCACCACCACGGAGAAGATGACCACCTGAAGCTTTCACAGCCTCACCCACTATTTTGATCTGCTCATAGGATTCTATTGAACAGGGTCCTGCGATGATTGTTACTGTGTCGCCACCTATCCTGGCCGGCCCAACATTGACAATGGTGTCTTTAGGTTGCCATTCACGGGAGGCGAGCTTGTAGGGAGTGCTTATCTCCAGAACATCTGACACTTCAGGAAGTGACTGGAGGTGTTGCATCCCCCGTAAAGGCTTCTTGCCCAGAACTCCAATAACAGTGCGGGTTGCACCCTCTACTAAATGAGGAGTGTAGCTTAGTTTCTCAATTTCTTGTTGAACTCTATCAATTGCCTTTTGAGGGGCATTTACTTTCATAATAACGATCATTGGAGGATATCCTTTTTCATCAGCTTATAAGGTTTTATGTTCATTGAGTAATTGCAACCTAAAACGGTGTTCCTGTTCGTTCTACCACTAAAAATAATGTCTTGTTGTCCTGCAGATCCTGAATGCCAAATTTTGCAACATCTAAACCATATATCTTGGCTGCTCTGGCCGGGGCAATTACTGCTGTTGTATCGGTGTAATCTCCTGCATGCAGTTTGCGGGCTGCTTCGGCAGTGTCTTCAGCTTCCGTATGGGGAATATCATTAAAACGTTCCTTTAAAAATCGCGAACATTGTTTTAGTGCCTGAGAATGTGATCTGACTTCGCTTATCTGATTCATTGTTAGACCAGCCTTGGTGATAAGGCATTGGTTAACCTGAATGTGAAACATGGAGCGTACTTTGCAACGAGCTTTCGCCAAGGCATGAATACTTTCATGGACAACGCCACCTCTTGCATTTTCCATAGCAATGATTCCCCGATCAATCTCAAAAGTTGCCAGACCATCCATGACCCCGCGACTGCTTAAGCAGGGTTTGGTCTCAATTTCTCCCAATTTTTCCTCAGCGATATAAGTTCGGGTGGCTTCTTCTGAGAAACTGCCGGGAATGCCCTGATAGCCAATGATCTCCGGTGGAGAATCAGGTCGGTAAATGCGTGCTTTCACAGCATGCACTGAGCGAGAAAAATCAGTGAGCATATCAGCGGTATAAGGGTTGTAATATTGCAAATCATGAAATAATTCTTCCGTATCCTGACAGGTCTGTTCCACTACATGATGCACTTGACGGAAACCATGGGTATCCACAGCTGTAGGTTGAATATCCATCCTCTTCATCACCCTGCCTATGAAGTGAGTGATTCCCTGGGATCGAGCTGCCTGACGATCATGCTCTTCTACACTTAGATCAATTACTCGACAGCCCCAGGATTCAAAGATACTGCGCCAGAAACTTTCAGCTTCAGTTTCGATCCGGGTGGGACAGAAAACCAAACGCAGGTCGCGATCCCGCTTATAGGAGTCTGGACCAAACATTGGATGGGTATTCAGTATCTGCACAGACGCTGGCAGATCTTCAATCATCCAGTTACGAATACGGGTCTTGACAGAAGCGACATCAATGATGAGTTGTTTCGCTTTGCTCAAAGGTGAAATTTGCTTTAAAAGTTCCGGTATATGGCTAATAGGAACTGTAATGAAAACTGTCTCCTGTTTCATGACATTTTTTAAATCGCTCCATTCGTAATCACCTGCTTCAACTGCTTCAGCAAGATTGCGTTCATCACTGATAACAGGCAAAAAATCCTTGCTCAACAATTCTGCCAAAAGGGCTCCGAAGCGTCCAAAGCCAATGATACCGACCTTCTGTTTCATATCGCTCAATTTATTTCATCCCTTGCTTTAGTTCACAGCCAACTTGCTACCTAGCCATGTTAATCCTTGAATCCCATACTCTGCTAAAATCAATTACCCGGCTTCGCTCTGTGAGCTATGCCGGGGTTGTTATCAAGCAAAGCTTGATAACAAAAAAAACCCCCGTCAAATGACGAGGGTGATTGTATTAAATGTCAATATTTAAATCATCACCCTGATTGAATAAAAAAATAATATGAATAATTCTGTTTCATTGTTAGTAAATATAGAACATGGATTCAAGCTTTCAAAGTTAATGAATCCGGCTTGAATATTATTACTCTGGCATTTTACTCAACGGATAAGCGTTATTTTTTGTGTTTGCACATATCCCTGGACAGACAGCATTACAAGATATACACCCGAACCCATTTGCTTCCCATGGTCATCAGCACCCTTCCAGGAAATCTCATGGCAGCCCGGATGAAGCTCTGCATTCAATAGTGTTTTCACGTATGCTCCCTTGATATCAAAGATGCGAATCTCCACTTGGCTCTCTTGACAAATTTGATAAGGGATCGTCGTGCTTGGTCAAAGCCCCTTAATTCAGTATATTAACTAGAACTGGAGTAATATGGCAAAGATCAAGACTACTCGCTCTGCAGCTGTTGCCGGTATGTTCTACCCGGCTGATCCGGTTGATCTTCAGGAACAGGTCAATCAATATCTGTTTGAGGATGTTTATCCGGACACGCGGGTGCCAAAAGCCATTATCGTCCCACATGCTGGATATATTTATTCAGGCAGCATTGCCGCAGCCGCATACCGCAGCATCCAGCAATACAGACATGTGATCCATAAGGTTATCCTGCTGGGACCAGCCCACAGGGTTCCAATTCAAGGACTAGCCCTTCCTGGTGTTGATCAGTTTCAAACACCCCTGGGTGATATTAAGATTGATACAAAATCTGCCCTCAAATTAGTTGATGATTTTCCTCAGATCACATTTTCGGATCTGGCTCACGCGGAGGAACATTCTCTTGAAGTTCAATTACCTTTTCTCCAGTCTGTTCTGGCGGGATTCCAACTTATCCCCTTTGTTGTAGGTGATGCCACTGAAATTGAAGTCGCCAATGTCATTGAACATCTCTGGGGCGGCAATGAATGTCTTATTGTGATATCTTCAGATCTAAGTCATTTCCATAATTATGAGAAAGCCATCGGGCTGGATGCACAAACAGCGGAAACTATCGAAGCTTTCAAGGGCAATGAACTTCCCGAACAATCGGCCTGCGGACGCATTCCCATCAGTGGACTACTGCGAGTTGCCCGGCAACGCAAAATGAGTATCGAGCGTTTTGATCTGCGGAATTCAGGTGATACTGCCGGTGAAAAAAATCAGGTTGTAGGCTATGGAGCCTGGGGTCTATTCCAATCATGAGTGTTCCCCTATTCAATCATGAAGAGCAATTTCAACTCCTGGAACTTGCCCGTGCATCCGTAAACAATGGTCTTGATCGAGGGGAAGCTATAACTGTAGAGCTCTCAGCTTTTAGCACTCATCTGCAAGAGCAAGGGGCCACATTTATCACCCTGGAAAAGCGTAAACAGTTAAGAGGATGTATTGGGTCAGTGAAAGCTTACCGCTCTTTGGTGAAAGACGTTGCAGATAATGCCTGGAATGCTGCTTTTCGTGATCCACGTTTTAGTCCGGTCACCCGCAAAGAATTCTCAAAACTGCATTTCGAGATTTCGATCCTTACCCAGCCTCAACCTATGAAATTCGATTCTGAAGAGGACCTGAAACATCAATTAGTGCCTGGCAAAACCGGCTTGATTTTAAAGGACGGCTATCGACGAAGTTTGTTTCTGCCTGCTGTTTGGGAAAAGCTTCCAGAGATTGATATTTTCATCACTCACCTGAAGCAAAAAGCTGGTTTCCCGGAAGATTATTGGTCTGAGACACTGCAGATGGAGCAATTCACGAGTTTTGAGCTCAGCGATGATGATTGGGTTTAAGTTGGTACAGAAGCCTCTCTCGCAGAGACGCAGAGTGGTGATTCTGTTGAAACAGAGTATATTTAGCACACTTAACGATCTTGGTGCGTACTGTGGATAGAAAATAATGCCTAATCACCCGCAATTCAGTAAGCCCCTGGAAGATGGTCGACTTCTGTGCACGCTGTGCCCCAGAGCCTGCAAATTGTCAGACGGACAAAGGGGACTCTGTTTCGTTCGGCAACGAAAGGGAAATTCTATTACTCTCATGACATATGGTCGCTCCAGCGGTTTTATGATCGATCCCATTGAAAAGAAGCCCTTGAATCATTTTTTACCCGGTACGCCGGTACTCTCCTTCGGGACTGCTGGTTGTAACTTGAGTTGTAAATTCTGCCAGAACTGGGATATGAGCAAATCCCGGGAACTGGATATTCTTCAATCACCCGCTACGCCGGAAGCCATTGCCCTGGCTGCCCGTGAGCATGACTGCCGCAGCGTAGCTTTCACCTACAATGATCCAGTCATTTTTTACGAATATGCTGTAGACACTGCAATCGCTTGTCATGAGCTTGGAATTCAGACGGTTGCTGTAACCGCAGGATATATCTCTGACCTGGCTCGGGCTGGATTTTTTGAATATATGGATGCGGCAAATATTGATCTTAAGGGCTTTAGTGAAGGTTTTTACCGTGAACTTTGCGCCGGTTCGCTACAACCGGTATTAGACACTCTTGAATATTTGGTACATGAAACAAAGGTCTGGACCGAGATCACCACTTTGCTTATCCCAGGAGAAAATGATACTCCTGATGAGTTGCATGCGCTGACAAGTTGGATTGCTGAAAAACTAGGCCCTGATGTTCCACTACATTTTTCTGCCTTTCATCCTGATTATAGATTTACTCAGCGACCTCCAACCTCCCACCAATCACTCAAGCAGGCCAGGGGAATTGCCCTAAAGAATGGACTCAACTACGTCTATCTGGGAAATGTGAGGGATCTGGAAAATGCAGCCACTTATTGCTCTCATTGTGGAAAAACACTCATTACCAGAGTTGGCTACGAGCTAAAGGAATGGCAGGTGAATGAAAAGGGGTGCTGCAATTACTGTGGTTCGAAGATACCTGGTGTATTCGAGGATCAACCGGGAAACTGGGGTAATCAATACCGGCGTATTAAGCCTTAAAAGAAAACGGGGCCCAAACTGGAACCCGTTTAAGAAATCTTATAATACGATTTGATTTAGTTCAGGATATTTAGATCCTCGTCTGCATCTGTAATAACACTGGCAAATTCCACTTCATCGCCCTTATGATAAAGAATTCCGGAGCGGCGTCCAAACTGGCGAGCTTCGTCATAGTTTAGCATATAAACATCACCCCGGCCTCTCCAGCGTTTATTCATCGTGTCTTCAACCTGCATGGGAACAACCACCCAGACTTTATCACCATACTTGATATTGCCACCATATCCGTAGCGAGTGATCAATTCACGACTGAGAGCAAGGACTCCCGGGAAAATCTCTTTGTTGCTGGCAGTAATATTGGGAGTGTCATCTGTTTGTCCCACCAGGGCATTGTATGCGGTGAAGACTAGAGGATGACCGTCTGTAAACAGATCCAGGGCTGCGGCCATTTCTTCAATATATGTGGCTAATGAGTCCTTGATCTGCATTTCTTGAGCCAGAATGTTCCTGATCTCTTTATTTTGTTGTGCTTGACTATTCACATGAAATCCCCAGAAAAGGAGAAGTATCATGGTGTAAGTGATTAAGTGTCTGTGTTTCATTGGTCCTCTATCGTAGATATTTTTTTGTTTTATTATATATAAGTCGGATTTTTTCATGGGGTTATTGTCTTTGGGCCGCTAGTATAGACGGCGCATTATGGGTCGGCAAGTATAAAATGACCGGATCTTTGTCCTGTTTATCGAATGCGTGACAAGTATCACAAAGACTCGAATTTACGGTGGGGAATATTTGTTTGGTGATGCTTGTTCACCTTGGTGCTTTGATGATTCATGGGTTAATAAAGATGCCACCGTAAAAAGTCCCTCTCGCCCGCCTGCGTATAACTTCGTGCGGGCAGGCAGAGGACGCAGAGTCGCAAAGTGTTGATATTTATGAATATAGCGCATCATATCGTATGTGGTTGTTAATAATGATGTTAGGTTGTTTTTCATTGTTTCTCAGTTACTTTTTGCGAATTCGTCTTAATTAATTAAATAAAAAGGAATATATCGTATGCAGAAT